>JACCYC010000292.1 GCA_013696665.1 Burkholderiaceae bacterium
GCTGCAGAGGGAATGCGCGCGCCGCGGCGTCGCACTCGAATTGGTGCGCAACAGTTCGCGCGGCCTGTTCTGGCTCGAGCCGTTGGTCGAAGTCGACACGCCTGGCGGCCGCATCGCGTACGGCCCGGTGACACCCGACGACGTCCCCGCGCTGCTCGATGCCGGGGTGCTCGACGGCGGCGCGCACCCGCTGTGCCAGGGCCCGACCGAAGCGATCCCCTATCTCGCGCGGCAGGAGCGCCTGACGTTCGCGCGCATGGGCATCACCGACCCGCTCTCGCTCGCCGACTACGAAGCGCACGAAGGCTGGGCCGGATTGAAGCGCGCGTTGACGCTCGACGGCGCTGCGATCGTCGAGCAAGTGACGCAATCAGGCTTGCGTGGCCGCGGCGGCGCAGCGTTTCCCGCCGGTATCAAGTGGCAGACGGTGTTGAAGACGCCGGCCGCGCAGAAGTACGTGGTGTGCAATGCCGACGAGGGCGACTCGGGCACGTTTTCGGATCGCATGACGATGGAAGGCGACCCGTACATGCTGATCGAGGGCATGACGATCGCCGCTCTCGCGGTGCATGCTACGCAGGGATATGTGTACATCCGCTCCGAGTATCCGCACTCGGTGGCGGTGATGAACGAGGCGGTCACGCGCGCCACCGCCGCCGGTTATCTGGGCAGCAACGTCTGCGGCTCGGGCCGCGCGTTCGACCTTCATGTGCGTAAGGCCGCCGGCTCGTACGTGTGCGGCGAAGAGACCGCGATGCTCGAGAGCATTGAAGGCAAGCGTGGCATCGTGCGCGTGAAGCCGCCGTTGCCCGCGATCGCAGGCCTGTTCGGGCAGCCGTCGATCATCAACAACGTCATCACGTTTGCCAGCGTGCCGTTGATCCTGGCGCGAGGCGCGCAGTTCTATCGCGACTACGGCATGGGCCGCTCGACGGGAACACTACCGTTTCAACTTGCCGGCAACATCAAGTACAGCGGCCTGGTCGAAAAAGCGTTCGGCATCACGTTGCGTGAGCTGATGTTTGACTTCGGCGGCGGCAGCCGCTCGGGCCGGCCGATCAAGGCGGTGCAGGTCGGTGGGCCGCTCGGCACATATGTTCCCGAATCGCAATGGGACATTCCGCTCGACTACGAGGCCTACGCGGCCGCGGGCGCGGTGGTGGGGCACGGCGGCATCGTTGTGCACGATGACACGGCCGACATGTCCAAGCTGGCGCGCTACGCGATGGAGTTCTGCGCCATCGAATCGTGCGGCAAGTGCACGCCGTGCCGCATCGGCTCGACCCGCGGCGTGGAGGTTATTGACCGTATTTCGGCTAATCAGAACAGGGCGCAGCAGGTCATTCTTTTGCGTGATCTGTGCGATACCATGGTGAACGGCAGCCTGTGCGCAATGGGCAGCATGACGCCGCTGCCGGTGCTGTCGGCGCTGAATCACTATCCCGCAGATTTCGGCATTGCCGCGCCGAGCCAGCAAGCGGCATAGAAGCAGCAGGAGAACAAACATGTACACGGAACTGAGGCGAGAGGTCGACTACGGCACGCCTGCCAGCAAGTCGGTAGAAGGCGTGACGCTGGAGATCGACGGCGTCGCCGTCACGGTGCCGAAGGGCACATCGCTGATGCGCGCGGCCGCCGAGGCCGGCATCAACGTGCCGAAGCTCTGCGCGACCGACAGCCTGAATGCGTTCGGCTCGTGCCGGCTGTGCCTGATCGAGATCGAAGGCCGCAAGGGTTATCCAGCGTCGTGCACCACGCCGGCTGAGGCGGGCATGAAAGTACGCACGCACAGCACGAAGTTGCAGCAGCTGCGTCAGGGCATGATGGAGCTTTACATGTCCGACCATCCGGCCGACTGCCAGGCGTGCAGCCGCGCCAACGGCGACTGCGAGCTGCAGGAGATGGCGGTGGCGGTGGGACTGTCCGACGTGCGCTACGGCATCGGCGACCAATACGGCGGCGCGCATCACCTGAACGACACAAAAGACGAATCCAACCCGTACTTCGCGTACGACCCGGCCAAGTGCATCGTCTGCTACCGCTGCGTGCGCGCATGCGAGGAAACGCAAGGCACGTTTGCGTTGACGGTAAGCGGCCGCGGCTTCGAGTCGCGCATCGTCGCCGGGCAGGATCAGGCGTTCATGGACAGCGAGTGCGTGAGCTGCGGCGCGTGTGTGCAGGCGTGCCCCACCGGTTCGCTGCAGGAAAAGACGTTGATCAAGCTCGGCCTGCCCGAGAGCAGCGTCATCACGACGTGCGCGTATTGCGGTGTCGGCTGCGGCTTCCGGGCCGAGATGAAGGGCACCCAGGTCGTCAATATGGTGCCGTGGAAAGACGGCAAGGCAAACGAAGGCCATTCGTGCGTCAAAGGCCGATTCGCGTGGGGTTACGCGACGCACAAGGACCGCATCACGAAGCCGATGATCCGCAAGAAGATCAGCGATCCGTGGCAGGAAGTGAGCTGGGACGAGGCCATCAACTACGCCGCTTCGGAATTCAAACGCCTGCAGGCGACGTACGGCAAGGATTCGATCGGCGGCATCACTTCGTCACGCTGCACCAACGAAGAGACCTACCTTGTACAAAAACTCGTGCGCGCCGCGTTCGGCAACAACAACGTCGACACCTGCGCGCGTGTGTGTCATTCGCCCACCGGCTACGGCCTGGGGCAGACGTTCGGCACGTCGGCGGGCACGCAGACGTTCAAGTCGGTCGAGCACACCGATGTCATCATGATCATCGGCGCCAACCCGACCGATGCGCACCCAGTGTTCGCTTCGCGCATGCGCAGGCGTTTGCGAGAGGGCGCCAAGTTGATCATCGTCGATCCGCGCAAGATCGATCTGGTCGACTCGCCGCATGTGAAGGCGGATTTTCATCTGCCGCTGAAGCCCGGCACCAACGTCGCGGTCATCACGGCGCTGTCGCATGTGGTCGTCACCGAAGGTTTGCTCGCCGAGCAGTACATAGACGAGCGCTGCGACGACAAGAGCTTCCGCGACTGGAAGGAATTCGTCGCGCGGCCTGAGAATTCGCCCGAAGCGTTCGAGGCTGTCACCGGTGTGAACGCGGCGCTCGTGCGCGGCGCGGCGCGCCTG
>JACCYC010000298.1 GCA_013696665.1 Burkholderiaceae bacterium
CCCTTTGTTCGATCTCCTGCAGCGGTGTACCAATGCGAACCGAGATGACATCATCATCTTCGGCATTAAACGATTCCGAGTCGAGCTCGGCGCCGTCATCAATGACCGTATCGGCCAGAAGGTATGCACGCTGAACGTAGTTTCGTAACTCGCGCACGTTCCCCGGCCACGAGTGCTGAAACAACGCCGAAATTGCTCGGGGCGAGAAACGCTTTGCCGTATTTTCCGTTGCATTCAGCTCGCTCAGAAAATGTTCCGCCAGCATTTCTAGATCACTCGCGCGCTCTCTCAAAGGCGGCAGGAGAATCGGAAATACATTCAACCGGTGAAACAGATCTTCGCGAAACTTTCCTTCTGCCACCGCTTTCGCTGGCTGCTTGTTGGTTGCAGCAATGATGCGGACATCGGCCGCGAGCGGTTGTGATGTCCCGACTTTCACAAAGGTGCCCGTTTCGAGCACGCGCAGCAGCTTCACCTGCAGCGCGAGCGACATCTCGGTGATTTCGTCGAGCAGCACCGTGCCTCCGTTGGCGCGATCGAAAAACCCTTTGTGCTGCTGGTCGGCCCCGGGGAAGCTACCCTTCTCATGGCCGAACAGCTCGCTTTCGATCAGCTGCGCCGGTATCGCTCCGCAGTTGACGGCCAAAAACGGCGCCCGTTTCCGCTTCGACAGATCATGCAAAGTGCGCGCTGCCAGCTCCTTTCCGGTACCACTTTCCCCCACCAGCAGGACGGTTGCAGACGTGGGCGCAACGCGCGCCATCTTGTCGTACAGGGTTTGCATCGGTGGAGACGAACCGTACAGATGCCCGAACCGACCTGCCTTGCGCAACTCGTCGCGCAGCTCACCAATTTCGTGCTTTAAATCCAGGGTCCGCGGTTGACGCCTAAGCATGTTAACCAGCCGGTCCAGGTCGATCGGCTTGGTCAAGTAATCAGTAGCTCCAGCGCGCAATGCTCCCACCGCACTGTCAATCGATGCGTGGCCAGTGATCACAATAATTTCAGTTTCGGCAATCTTGTCGAGGTCACCGACGAGCTCGATTCCATTGCCATCGGGCAAGTGCAGATCGGTCAGCAACAGGTCGGGTTGCTGACGCTCCAGGTGAGATCGCGCTGAGCGAAGACTCTCCGCGGACGCCACGGAAAAGCCTTCCCGCTGCGCGACTTCGGTTAACCAGTCGCGGGTGTCGCGGTCGTCGTCAACGATCAGAGCGTGCGGCACAGGCTATTCCTTACGAACGAGCACTAGTACCTCGAAAGAAGCATAAAGTGCGCCGGGCAATAGCAGATTTTTCAATAGGCAACTCGCATCCCGCCGAAAGCATATCGGCGATACCTACTGGCTGGCTAGGCTGAATGATAATTACACGTGACGAGCGGCCCGGAAGGGCCGCCCAAGATCGTGCTTAGCTTGCAGGCTTGACCGCAATCGCATTCTGTACCTGCTTGACGCCGGGTACCGAGGCGGCGATCTGCGCCGCACGAACGCGCTCAGCTTCGCTGACCGCAAAACCGGACAATTGCACAACCCCTTTTAGAGTTTCAACGCTGATGCGAGTCGCAGCAACATCCTTCGATTCGGCGAAGCGCGCCTTTACGCGCGTGGTGATGGTCGAATCGTCAACGACATCTCCCATCGTCCTCTGCCCCGACGCAACCGAGCAGCCTGAGCTGTATACGGCCGCCAGCGCGACCATAGCGGCAATTAGCACGTTTTTCATTTTTGGTTTCCTTCGTGGTTATTAACGAACACGCGGAGAGCTACCCACGCACGCCTCTTACGTTGCAACATACATGCCCGTCAGGGCCGATCGGACACATCCACCTGCCTCAACCGGCCTGCAACAGGCCCTCTCGGGCTACCGTCTGGGATATGCGCGCGCGGTTTTGAACCTCGCTAACGAGATCGGCGGCCTTCTTTCCAGCAATGAACGCATGATCCGAGTTGTAGTACTCCCATTCGCTATAGCGACCCGCTAGCACGATCCCGAATGGCGTAAGCCAGTCCCGGATCAGTTCAACGTTCGCACGGCGTGCATGGTCGTACACAACGTAGGCGCACGGCATATCAATCTGATTAGCAGCGAGAACCACATCGTCGTCTCGCAATATTCCGACGCGCACACAATCCTTCCGAACCAACTCGATCAGCTCGGGCCCATCCGCCGGCAGTGGTTTTGCAGGCGAATACGTGATCTCGCAAGTAAATCCAAAACCGCCTGGCGCGTTGCAGTGCGGGCTTGCATTGCCCTGGACGAAAATGCGATGAAACACTGTGTCCTCGGGGTAGTAAATCCAGTGCTTCTCGGTCAGATTCTCCCTGGCGACACCCAAATTCACGCAGCGCACTGAAACATGACGCAGCGCGCGAGCAGCTGCGCGCACCTCTGGCGGCGCCTCGTCGCCGCATGAATTGACCAACGCAGGCAGAGGCATCGTGCTAATGACCGACTCATAATGCACCTTGCGCCCGTCCGACAGCGTCGCGCTACGCCGCTTCGGAGAAATGCTGGTGATTGACGTATCGAGCAGCACCGTGCCCCGAAGATGAGGCAGGAATCCATTCATCAGTGCTTGGAAACCACCTCGTAATGGATAGCCAAAGCGTGCATTGGGACCCATCGGTGCAGGCGTGGGCTCCAACGCGCCTTCGATCATCTGTTCCAGATCCGGCATGGGTACTCGCCCTCCGAGCCACGACGTTTCCATCGTGTCGAGCGGTACGGCCCAGAGCTTTCGGTTGTAAGGAATTGCGAAATGCTTAGCAATGCCAGCGCCCCACACTTTGTAGATGAACTCTTCAAAATTCGCAGGCGCCTTGGCGGCAACCGC
>JACCYC010000336.1 GCA_013696665.1 Burkholderiaceae bacterium
TGACCGTCGTTACGCACCGAGCCACGCAAGCCATAGCGGCGCGCGAGCTTCCAGACTGTTGGGCGGAATCCGACGCCCTGCACCAGGCCGCGCACGCGAATGAGTTCCGCTGTCTCCTGCGCAACCCTGGTGTCAGCCACGGCGTTCATCGCGGCATCGCTTGCGGATTGGATACCGCGGCCGAGTTCTGCGTTTCGGCGAGAGTCGTGTGCAACTGTTGACCCACCCACTCGTGCACCATGCCTGCGGCCTTATCAAGTGCCGCTGCAACCGGCACGCTGAGTCCCCTGTGCAATTCTTCGTGCACCGCGGGCTCGCAACCGATGACTGCGACGCGCGGCGGCAGCTTGCCGAGCCGATCGAGCAAGGCCAACGCGCGCATGGGCGTGGCGTAATGCGTATCGGCGAAATAATCGCGCAGCGCGTGCGAATCGAGCCCGGAAAGGTCGGGTAAAACCGGCTCTACTAAGCGCACTTCGCCCGGCAATCCACCGCTTTGGTGCGCGTCGAGCACGAGCAGCGCGTCGTAGCCGGTCATCACTTCCTGCACGATACCCATGCCGCCGATGCCGGTTTCCATCACCTTGACGCCGGGAGGCCAATCTTGACGCGCCAGTCGCCACGCCAGCTCGACGCCGAAGCCATCGTCGCCGTGCAGAACGTTGCCGACGCCTACGATCAGTAGTTTTCGAACGTGCGCGCTCATGTTCAAAAGCTCGGGAGGTTAGGTATGAAATCCATGTCCAACCCGATCAAAAGGCGACCGTCGGCATCGAGCTTGACCGGATAACACGCGATTTTTTCGCCTCCGCCGAGAGGGCTCCCCTGACGTATGTCGTAGTAGCAGCCTGCGTGGTTCGGGCAGTTCAGCGTATAGCCGGTCAGCGTCGCCTGACCGAGCGATGCGCCGTCGCGCGCGCAACGCGATTCAAGCGCGAAGACTTGATCGTCGCGCCGGCAAAGCACAACGACGCTTTCCTCAACTTTGATTTCCTTCACCGCACCCGGCATAAGTTCGCTTTCCGATTTCGGTACTGGAACCCAATGCGGGTAGCGCACAGGCGCCGGGGGGTTCATGCGCACCGGCTTGATCGGAATCGTCGGGAACGCGCTTTTCCGCTTCAGCTCTACCGGTTCCAGCGCTTCAGTCTCCGGCGGCAATAAATCATAAAGTTCCATTAGCGTATGAATAGCCGGGTCCGAAACGACTTTCTCAAGAACGCCCTCGGCGAACAGGCGCACCAGGCGATGCAGCGCCTCGCGATGAATCGTATCGATGCCGTTCAGCAGTTCGAACATGCGGTCGCGAACTTCGCCGGCCGGCAAGTTTTCCATCCGCTCGATCAGGTCGTTGACGTGCGCGAGAAGCGCGTCCCAATCGTCGTTGGATAAAAATCCCAGTAGCGGCTGAGGGGACTCCTTCGCGACGTCGTCCCCAACCGTGTCGCGATCGCCCATCACTACATCAGTGCAACGTGCAATCGTCGCCGCACTTCGAGTGATCGTCACCGTCGCAGCAGCCGGCGTCGCACTCGCCATGGCCAGACTTCTGGAAATCCGCGAAGCTTTCAGCGAACAGGCGCCCTGCCTGCTTTTTTCCGTCGGCAGTAAGGCGGTAGCCAGGCGCGGGCAGACTGACTGGCTCGAGATATCCGAGCTGCGCCAGTCGTTGCAGAGCAGCTTCGATCGCGTGCGGTGCGCGGTTTAAAAAGGGGCCGAGCAGTGCAGGGTTGTAGATATCGCCCAGACCTTCGCCCTGATACCAGTAGCAGATCTGCAAGACCTCTTCCCGGTCAACCAACCGATCCAATGCGCCCTGTTGCTGGTTTATCGAAGGCGTGCTCAATGGAGTTGTCCTACATCGTTCGATGGTCGAGGAACCCTGCTATCGACCGTGAACTGGTTATGACAGAACGCTGCCGGTGCGGTGAGCTGATCCACGGTCAGCGGCAGAACTTCCGGGACACCTCGCGCACCTTCGAGTGCGGCGCGCCGGGTCAGCGCCACGATATGGTCCACGATTTTAATGTTGTCGGGCGTCAACGGCTTCTCGCCGATGATTCCCATATGTCCGGCTTGCCGATCAACCTCGATCTCGGCGAGCACCAGGTCGCTAACGCTGCTTTCACCGAGCTGTACCTCGACCGTGAATAGCTGATCCGGCCAGACGCCGAATTGCGCGCCGATCACCAACAGATTATCGAGGCTGATGACGCCGGTCACCGCTTCGAATACGCGCCGTTGTACCGCAAGCGGTTCAAGCGCGCCGCCCGCCCAGCGCCGAACGCTCACCGTGCCATGCGTTAG
>JACCYC010000367.1 GCA_013696665.1 Burkholderiaceae bacterium
GAATCGATGCGGTAACGCCGCGCGGAGCGCCGGCGGTCAGTGTCATTCTCGCGCGCGCCCCATACAGCGCACTCAGCCGCGAACGGGTATTCGCCAACCCTACGCCAGCGCCGGTGCTGCCGGAAAAACCGGCGCCATTGTCACGCACTTCGACCAACAAATCATCGCCTTCGAGCCGCGCATGGATATCGATTCGTCCACCTTCGGGCAGCGGCGACAGCCCATGCTTGATCGCGTTCTCCACCAGCGTCGGCAAGACCATCGGCGGCACCCGCGCGTTGGCAAGCGCGGGATCGTGATCGATCGAAAAGTCCAGCCGTTCGCGCATTCGCATCTTCAATATCGTCAGGAACGAGCGGGCCAGCTCCAGTTCGCGCCCAAGCGTCGAGCCTGACTCGCGCATCGCCGGCAACGCAGCACGCAGATAGTTGATCAGGCTTGAGAGCATCTCGCGTCCCTGGTCGGGCGCCGTTTCGTACAGCCGCTTTACGTTGGCCAGCGTGTTGAACAAAAAGTGCGGCTCTATCTGAGCCTGCAGTGCCGTCAACTGTGCCTCGCACATCTGCGCTTGCAGCGCCTGCTGCCGGCATTCGGCATCGGCGAGGCGGCAGCGCGCCTCCTGATCCGCACGCATTGAACTGAAAAACCAATACCCTAGAGAGCCAAGCGCGGTCCACAACGTAAACGTCGAAACGAAGAAACCCGGGTATTCGGTGAGCCGTTCCACGATCGGGAATCCGGCCACAACCAGGCGCGCCGGCACACTGAGCGCTGCTGCGACTGCCGAGGTAAGCGCGCCGAGCGCGAGCGCCCGTCGAGGTGGAAGAGCCTTGGCCGCGGCGAATGCTTCCGTGAGCGCAATGGCCAGCAGCAACAACAGCCCGCTGATCAGCGTCTGCCGCACACCGCGCGTGAGGTTGAACGCCCACTCGTCCAGCGCCTCGTAGTACAAGCCGGTGATGAACCGTCCGAGCATCAGCAGCAGGCAGAAATAAAACACGATCGCGATCGACTTGAGATTCCACACGCGCGCGAAGACGCTGCGTGCGATCGTCCACGATGAGCTGCCGGCGGTGCCCGGCGCAGGGACCAGGAGTTGGGCCTTCATAACCCCGATTTTGCTCGGAGCGGCGGTGCATCGCAACGCCTGCCGATGAAGCGCGAACTCCGCGGTGCCAAACCCCGGTGGCGGCGACGAATTTTCCTGAACCCGGAACCTATAATCGCCCGCATGGCGGTCAGGGCGAAAGCGGGTAGTAGCGCACAACGCGCAGACGACGGCGTATGGCTGCGTTCCCGCGACGCCGCGCCGAGGTCGGAAGGCGACGATCGCTTCGGGCGGCTGCTGTCCGAGGGCGGGTGGATCGTAGGCGCCGTGGCGGCAGTCGCATTGTTCGCAATGCTTGTCACTTTCAGTACGAATGACCCTGCTTTCAGCCATACCGCGGGCGCGGCTGGCGTCCAAAACATCGGGGGGCGGTTAGGGGCCTGGGTGGCCGACATTGCGTTGCTGCTATTCGGGCTATCGGCTTATCTGCTGGTATTCGGTCTGGCAATCACTGTCGTGCGCGGGTTTCGCAAGCTGCACCGCGCGGCAAGCGGCGATCCACTGAACGACGATCTGCCCGCATACGCGCACGGCATCGGCTTCGTTCTGTTGCTATTCGGCGCGGTGAGTCTTGAATGGCTTCGGTTTCACACGCTCGGCGTTGCATTGCCGGGCTCGCCGGGAGGCGTTGTAGGTAGCTCGGTTGCGCAGTTTCTGCAATCTGGTGTCGGGTTTACCGGCGCCACCGTGATCATGCTGGTCTCGATCGCGATTGGGCTGTCGCTGTTTCTCGACTTTTCGTGGCTTGCGGTGGCCGAGCGGTGCGGCGGATTTCTCGAAGGCTTCGCACGCCGTGCGCGAAACAAGCGCGAGGAGGCCGAGGACCGTGCGATCGGCGAGGCGGCTGCGAAGGTGCGCATAGCGGCACTGAGCGACGAGCGTGAGCGTATCGAAGAAACTCCGCCGGTGCATATCGAGCGCACTCCAGCCAACGTCAAACCATCGGAGCGCAAGCAGAAGGAAAAGCAGGTCCCGCTGTTTGCCGAGATGGCTGACGCGCGCCTTCCTCCGCTTGATCTGCTCGATGAGCCGCCGCCCAATATCGAAGCGATTTCAACCGAAACGCTCGAGTTCACTTCCCGGCTGATCGAGAAGAAGTTGCGCGACTTCAACGTGGAGGCCGCCGTCGTGGCCGCTTACCCAGGCCCGGTGATCACGCGTTACGAGATCGAGCCCGCGGTCGGGGTCAAGGGCAGTCAGATCGTCAACCTGGCGAAGGACCTGGCGCGTGCGCTGTCGCTGGTTTCGATACGTGTGGTCGAGACGATTCCCGGAAAGAACGTGATGGGCCTCGAGCTGCCGAACCCTCGTCGGCAGGTGGTCAAGCTCACTGAAATTCTTGGCTCGGTCGTATACAACGAAAGCCACTCGCTGCTGACGCTCGGTTTGGGTAAAGACATTTCCGGCAAGCCGGTGGTGGTCGATCTGGCGCGCATGCCCCATCTGCTGGTCGCCGGTACGACCGGCTCTGGCAAGTCCGTCGGCATTAACGCGATGATCCTGTCGATCCTATACAAGGCCGATCCATCGCAGGTGCGGATGATCCTGATCGATCCGAAGATGCTCGAGCTCTCGGTCTACGAAGGAATACCGCACTTGCTCGCGCCGGTCGTGACCGACATGCGCGAAGCCGGCAATGCGTTGCAGTGGTGCGTCACCGAGATGGACAAGCGGTATCGGCTGATGAGCAAGCTCGGCGTACGCAGCCTCACCAGCTACAACCAGAAGATTGCCGACGCGCGCATCAAGGGTGAGTCGATCGCCAACCCATTTTCTCTGACGCCCGCAGAGCCCGAACCGCTGGATACCCTGCCGATGATTGTCGTCGTGATCGATGAGCTGGCCGATCTGATGATGGTATCGAGCAAGAAGGTCGAGGAATTGATTGCGCGCATTGCACAGAAGGCGCGCGCATCGGGCATGCACTTGATTCTGGCAACGCAGAGACCTTCGGTGGATGTCATTACCGGATTGATCAAGGCCAACATTCCTGCGCGGATTTCGTTTCAAGTGTCGAGCCGCGTGGATGCGCGCACGATCCTCGATCAGATGGGTTCCGAGTCGCTGCTCGGCCAAGGCGACATGCTTTATCTGGCACCGGGCACCGGATTGCCGACTCGTGTGCACGGCGCGTTTGTTTCGGACGCCGAGGTGCACAGGGTGGTCGATGTGCTGAAGTCGCGCGCAGCCCCGCAATATGTAGAGGGTCTGCTCGATCCTCCCGATGCCAATGGCGACGGCAGCGACGGCGCCGACGGTGCGGCGAAGGGTGGTGTCTACGCAAACGAGGCTGATCCGTTATACGACCAGGCGGTCGAGATCGTTTTGAAGAACCGCCGCGCGTCGATTTCGC
>JACCYC010000030.1 GCA_013696665.1 Burkholderiaceae bacterium
CGGCGCATTACCCAACGCGACTGCGATATTGCGCAGCCATCGCTCGTGTCCAATTCGGCGGATTGCCGATCCCTGGTGGCGTTCGTCGAACTCCGTTTCGTCCCACGCAAAGAGCTCGATCAATGTCGCGGAGTCAAGGTCGTTTCGAACGTCAAAATCCGGCAGCGCCGCTGTCTGTGCAAACTTGTTCCAAGGGCACACGAGCTGACAATCGTCGCATCCATAAATCCGGTTGCCGATCAGCGGCCGCAGCTCGATGGGGATCGAGCCTCGGTGCTCGATCGTCAGATACGAGATGCAGCGCCGCGCGTCGAGCTGATATGGCGCGGTGATCGCGCGGGTCGGGCAAATGTCGATGCAGCGCGCGCAGCTTCCACAATGGTCGGACGTGGGCGCATCGACGGGCAGCGGAAGATCGGTGACGATTTCGCCCAGAAAGAACATCGAGCCTGCGTCTTGCGACAGCAACAGCGTGTGTTTGCCACGCCATCCGAGCCCCGCCTTGCGCGCGAGTTCCACTTCGAGCAGAGGTGCGGAGTCGGTTGCGACGCGATAGCCGTAACGTCCCACTTCGAGCTCGATGCGCGAAGCCAGCGTCTGCAAGCGCTGACGCAATATCCTGTGGTAATCGCGGCCGCGAGCGTAGATGGACACAACCGCCGCGTTCGGGATCGCAATCCGATCGAACTCCCGTCGAGCCCAGTCGGCTGCGCTGTCGCGTGGCAGGTAATTCATCCGCGCGGTGATGACGCGCAGTGCGCCGGGTACCAGGCGCGCAGGATCCGCCCGCAAAGCTGCGTGTCGCTGCAAATAGTCCATGTCGCCATGATGTCCACTGGCGAGCCACGCGTCGAGCCTCTCAGCAGCTTGTATGACGTCGACATCAGTGATTCCGATTTGAGAGAAGCCGAGCTGCTTCGCCCACGTTCGAATATCCAGCGCCAAAGAAGCGAGATCGCAGCCGCCGTTACCGTCCTTGGCTGCGCTAGCGTTCCCGTTTGCCGCAGCGGTCGGCGCGGGTGCAGATTGCATGGCAGAAAGTGTGACTCGGCCTGGCGAGTTAAGTCAGCGGAAGGGCCGCAAACCAGCGCGCGAACTGCTGCCACGGTGCCCCGGCGGTCAGCTCAAACAGCGCAGGCACCTGCAGCGCCACAAAAGCCGCCAGCATCGCTGGAAATACTGCGCGGCCCACGCGGCTGTGCCGGTCCAGAACAATCAGCACAACAAGCATCAGGTCCGTGAGTCCGAAAGTAAACCACTGATAGTTCCAGGTGGGCGTCGGATCGATCCAGAACATCATGCGAATCACAACCGGATCAATTAACGTAAGCCCGGTGCACACCATAAAGCGAGCATGCAACGCGGCGGTGTGCCGCGTGAATATGCCGAGTGCATAAGACACGCCAAACAGAATGGCCAATGAGATCTGCAGATACAGGATGTAAGTCTGTATCGCATACGCTTCTCCACAGACCCCGCTGATTCGGCTATGCGCAAGCAGCACGATTGTGACCAGAACAAGCGGGGCCAATCCGTACGACGCTTTGCCGAGCCGGCGATGCAACCCAAGGCGCCGCGTACGAATAGCCAGCGGCTGCGCAATCAGGAGCAGCATCCACAGTGACGAAGTCATTGCGTGCCCATGCGTGTAAATGCTGGTCGGCGCGGTGGCCGGCGAAAGATAACTGGGCCAGAACGCGATCAGCGCAACCAAGAAGAAAACCGCAAAGTAGGGTCCGCTGCGAGAAATATTCAGCGGCGTCTGCATCACGTGCACGATGAGTCTTTCAAAAAGTATTAGCGTGAGCGGTAAGTCATATTGCCGTGAATGTGCCGGTCAGCCCCGTGTCTTACGTTAGCGTGTTTCACTATGGCCTTCAAAGTATGGCCAACGCTGGAGCCGAACCCGTGAAGCAGCTATTGAAGCTAATAGATCCGCTCGCTACAGATGCGTTGGGCGGCGCGCTGGCGGCGGCGCTGCTTGACAACGTCGATGCGATCGGCGCCGCAGGTTTCCAGCTCTATCTGTCGGGCGATCTGGGTGCTGGTAAGACCGCAATAGTGCGCGCCCTACTGCGCGGCATGGGGGTAAGTGGCGCCGTGAAAAGCCCCACGTTTGCCCTGCTTGAACCTTATACGGTTTCGAGCTTAGACTTTTACCACTTTGATTTTTATAGACTTAAAGGTGCTGCCGAATTCGACAGCGCAGGCTTTCGTGATTGGTTCGGGCCCGGGCGCATTTGCGCGGTTGAATGGCCCGAACGCGCGGGTGCGCGTTTAGCAAAAGCAGACATCTCGGTCGAACTGACTGTGGCCGGTGAAGGGCGTCTGGCGGCACTCCACACTTCAAGTGAACTGGGCGAGCGGTGTTTAAACCACGCGGTTGCGAATCTTCAAATGCTCGACGACGGTTTATCACTGCCGGCGCCGGCACACTCGTCCTCGCGTTAACGCATCACGAAATCGCCGCAGGCGCGACGCTGCTCGCGGTGCGCGTGTGGCCGGCCGAGGATTACACCCGGGTGACCCTCGAGCACGACGGCCCGCTGGCCTTTACGCACTTTATGGTGCGCGACCCCGCACAGCCTGTGCGCCTCGTTGTTGATATCGACGGTCTCGATCTGACGTCGACGCTAAAGGAGCTGGTTGGCAAAATCGAAGCGAACGATCCGTACATCGCGCTGGTCCGCGTGGGTCAAAACCGGCCAAACGTTGCGCGCCTAGTGATCGAGCTGAAGGAAGACATCAAACCGCAGGTCTTCTCGCTCGCGCCGGTCGCACCGTATCAGCATCGTCTCGTGCTCGATCTGTATCCGGTCAACCCGCCCGATCCGCTGCTTGCGTTGTTGCGCGAGCAGGCGAGGCCGCGCAACGCGGATCCCGCGCGGTCTGACAATCAACCGCCTCCCGCACCGTCACAGCGCGCTCCGGCGAGCCCCACCCCGCGCCGCGATCCCGATGTACAACGAATCATCACAGTGGCACTCGATCCCGGCCATGGCGGTGAGGACCCGGGCGCCGTCGGTCGCGGCGGAACGTATGAGAAAACCGTGACACTCGAGATTGGTCAACGCCTGCGCGGCCTGATTGCGGCGGACCCGACAATGAGGGTCGCGATGACGCGCGATGCTGATTACTTCGTACCCCTGCGCACACGCGTGGAAAAGGCTCGCGCAGTTCGCGCGGATTTGCTGGTGTCGATCCACGCCGATGCATGGATTCGGCCCGACGCTCGCGGCTCATCGGTGTTTGCGCTGTCCGAGCATGGCGCTTCGAGCAGCGCGGCGGCCTACATGGCAAAGAAGGAAAACAACGCCGACCTGGTAGGTGGCATCAACCTCGGGTCAAAGGATCGACAACTTCAGCGCATGCTGCTCGACCTCTCGACCACGGCGCAGATCAACGACAGTTTGAAGCTGGGCAATGCCGTGCTGCGAGAACTCGAGCGCATCAACCGGTTGCACAAGCCGCGCGTCGAGCAAGCAAGCTTCGCGGTCTTAAAGGCGCCCGATATCCCGTCAATCCTGATCGAGACTGCCTTTATCAGCAACCCGGAAGAGGAAAAGCGGTTGCGAGACGATGCGTATCAGGACCAGATGGCACGCGCGATTCTGGCGGGCATCAAACGCTACTTTGCGAAGAACCCGCCGCTCGCCCGCAGTCCACTCACTTGATGACGCGCTACTTCGAAGTCGTTTTTCTGCCGCGCAGTAGCCGAATCAATGTCGCCAGCACCAGCGGCCCCACCACCGCTGCGATGCCAGCGATCAGGATGATGCCGAGATTGTCACGAATCAGCGGCGCGTTACCAAAGAGATAGCCGCCATAGACCAGCGACACGACCCAGAACGCCGCGCCGACGATGTTGAAGAACTGAAACTTGCGGAAATCCATACCGGACGCACCCGCTACCAGCGGGGCAAACGATCGCACGATCGGAACGAAACGGGCAATCATCACTGTCTTGCCTCCGTGCCGCTCGAAAAAAACGTGTGTCTTGCGTAGCGCGCTCTGGTCAATCCAGCCGATGGTGCCGTCATAGATTTTTTTGCCAAGCCATGCTCCGATCAGATAGTTGACCGTGTTGCCGAGCACGGCCGCGCTTGCCGTAATGACCACCAGCAGATGAACGCTGAGCCCTTTGTCTTGCACAGCGGGCAATGCCGCGACGGCGCCCGCAACAAAGAGTAATGAATCGCCGGGCAAAAATGCCATGAAAACAAGCCCGGTCTCGGAGAAGAAGATCGCGAAAAGCGTGGCGTAGACCAGCACAACATTGCGCTCGACGATCGCTGCCAGAAAGCGATCGGTTGCTGAAAACAGGTCGAGCCAGTTGATGCCTTCCATGGGGTAGCAAGCGCGAGTGTGCGCGGCGGGCGTGCGAGGCAGCGCGGGATCATACGTTAGGAAAATTGTAGTGCGCTGCGTGTCCCATTCGAGAATCGCGCAACTCCTTCCTATAATCGCTGCATGGATGCCACGCTTCGTCGCGCGATCCGGCCTTTGGCCGACGCATTGATCAGCCAAATCGCCGCGGGCGAAGTCGTCGAGCGCCCTGCTTCGGTCGTCAAGGAGCTGCTTGAGAACAGCCTAGACGCCGGTGCAACGCAGATTGACGTCCGGCTCGACGCGGGAGGCATCAAACGAATCGTCGTGGCCGACAACGGTGCCGGCATTCCGCGCGATGAGTTGATGCTTGCATTGGCGCGGCATGCGACCAGCAAAATCGCCAGCCTCGAAGAATTGGAGGGCGTGGAGTCACTCGGATTCCGCGGTGAAGCGCTCGCAGCGATCGCCTCGGTATCCGGCGTAGCCATCACCTCACGCACCGCTGACAGCCCCAGCGCGTTTTGTGTTCGTGGCGGGCCCCATGAAGGCGCCACCGCGATCGAACCGGCGGCCGGCCCGGTCGGCACACGCATCGAGGTGTCGGATCTGTTTCACAAGACGCCAGCGCGCCGCAAGTTCCTGCGTAGCGAAGCGACCGAGCTGGCGCATTGCCTGACACAGGTGGAGCGCGCCGCAGCCGCGCATTCATCGGTGGCATTTACCGTCACGCATCAAGGGCGCACGATGCTCGCGCTGCCGGCACAGGCGCCGCGCGAGCGGGCATTACGCCTAATGCCCGACGAGTTTTCCGCCGCGCGTCGCGAGGTCGAGCAGGACGCCGGTGCGCTGCGAGTGCATGGCTGGGCGTCGGCGCCCACCGCAAGTCGCGCGCGCGCTGATGCGCAGTATTTTTTCGTCAACGGCCGCTACGTGCGCGACAAAGTGCTGACGCACGCGGTGCGTGCGGCGTACGCAGACGTTTTGCACGGTGCTTCGCAGCCGATGTATTGCCTCTATCTGACGATCGATCCGAAGAGGGTCGACGTCAACGTGCATCCAACCAAGACCGAAGTCCGATTTCGGGATTCATCGAGCGTTCATCAGTTCGTAATGCACGCGGTGCAAGCCTCGCTGGCCCAACCAGTGCAGCCGTTGCATTGGCAAGAGGCGCCGCAGGCCTCGGCGCCGACAGCAGAGCATGCATACCGCCTGACGTCCGAGCATCAGACGTCCTTTGGCGTTGCGCAGACGGTCGCGAATTACCTGGCACTACTGGCCGAACGCCCTGCTCCATTTAGCGGCGACACCAAGGAGGAATCCGCCGATCTGCCGCTGGGTTTTGCAGTCGCTCAGCTTTCTGGGATCTACATCCTCGCGCAGAACGAGCGTGGATTGATCATCGTCGATATGCATGCAGCCCACGAGCGCATCGTGTACGAGAAACTGAAGCGCCAGCTCGATCAGCGCCAGATTCCGCAGCAGAGATTGCTGATTCCGCAGGTGTTTACGGCGTCGGCGGTCGAAATCGCGACCGCCAGTGAGCACGGCGAACTGCTTGAACAACTCGGGATCGATGTCTCGCTCGCGTCGCCCACGCAGATTGCACTGCGAGGAGTGCCGGCGCTGCTGTCGCAGTCTGACGGTGCCGAACTGACGCGTGATGTGCTGCGTGATGTACGCGACTATGGCGGTACGCGCGTACTGACCGAACACCGCAACGAATTGCTGTCAACGCTGGCGTGTCACGGCGCGGTGCGTGCGAACCGTCGCCTGACGATCGAAGAAATGAATGCGTTGCTGCGCGAGATGGAATCAACCGAGCGCGCTGATCAGTGCAACCATGGACGTCCGACGTGGGTTCAACTGGCCATCGGCGATCTCGACAAACTCTTTTTGCGCGGCCGATGAGCATTGCGAGCGTTGAACGTGCGTCCAATTCGAATAGTCGACTCACTGCCGCTGGACTGACGGCCACCACAATCCTCTGGCTGACTGCTGGGCTGTCGATGCTGCAGCCGCTGGCCACCGATGTTTACCTTTCCACGCTGCCCGGCATAGCGACCTATTTCAGCGCCAGCGTTGCGTCAGTGCAGTCGACGCTGTGGACCTTCATCGCTGCGTTCGGTGTTTGGCAATTGGTAGCGGGACCTTTATCCGACCGGCTCGGCCGCTACCCAGTGGTCATTACCGGTGCGTTCGCGTACTGCGCGGCCAGCGTGCTCGCAATGCTTGCCTCTTCGCTCGAAGTTCTCATCGTTGCGCGGGTCCTGCAGGCCGTTGGCGCCTGCACGTGCCTGGTCGGCGTACGCGGACTGGTACGCGATTTGTATTCGCCGGTTGAAGGCGCACGCATGCTGGCGAACGCTGCGACGTTGATGAGCCTCGCGCCATTAATTGCTCCGCTGATCGGTGCAGCGCTGTACGTTCGCTACGGGTGGCGCTCATCGTTCGCACTGCTCTCTGCGGTTTCATTGGTGCTTGCGTGCGTCGCCGTTTCCCGCTTGAAGGAGACCAACGTGCGGCGCAACCCGCATGCGATGCAATGGGCGCCGATGCTGCGGACCTATGCCGAGATTGCTCGCGCGCCCGCATTCCGCGCGTACACGCTTGCTGCGGCCGCCACTTACGCGTGTCTCTTTACATTTCTGTCCGGATCTTCTTTCGTATTGACCAACGTGCTCGGTGAGTCGCCAACCGTTTTCGCATTGACGTTCGCCACCATGGTGTCGGGTTACCTGATCGGCACGCTGATTTGCCGGAGACTCTTGAAGCTTTACGGCATTCAGCGCACGGTGTGCGTCGGAGCGACGCTTCAGGCCACAGCCGGAGTGACGATGGCGGCGCTGGCGTTAACCGGGGTGCACGCACCGCTCGCGATCGCGGCTCCGATTTTTTTCATCGGCATGTCGCACGGACTGATTCAGCCACCGACGCAGTCGGGAGCCGTTGCAGCGTTTCCACATGCCGCGGGGGCAGCGGCGGCACTGCTCGGCTTCACGATGATGGTGGTGGCAACTGGCATCGGTATCTGGATCGGTGCGAGCTATAACGCGACGGTCTACCCGCTGACACTTACGATGTGCGCGTGCGGACTGGCGTCGGCCGCCATCGCGTTTACGCTGGTTCGAAAGGACGGCGGCATCGCTGCGCATGACTGAAGCGGTTGATGCGGTGCTGCTGCTGGGGCCCACCGCAACCGGCAAGAGCGCGCTCGCAATGCGGATTGCCGAAAAAATTCCGCTTGAGATCGTGGCGGTTGACTCGGCTCAGGTTTACCGCGGCATGGACATCGGTACAGCCAAGCCAAGCGCAGCAGACCGCGCCGCTGTCCCGCACCACCTGATCGATCTTCGCGATCCCAGCGAGCCCTATTCGGCGGCCGCATTCGTTGCTGACGCTGCTTGCGCCATTGAACAGATTCGCGCGCGCGGAAGATTGCCTCTGCTGGTCGGCGGAACGATGCTTTACGCAAAGGCATTGCGCGAAGGGTTGTCCAATTTGCCCTCGGCCGATACCGAGATTCGCGAACGAATTGAATCGGACGCAAGTGCGCTTGGCTGGCCGGCCCTGCATGCACGACTTGCGCAAATCGATGGGCCAACCGCCACGCGCGTGAAGCCAAACGATAGTCAGCGCATTCAACGCGCCCTTGAAGTTTTTGAGGCGACCGGCGTGCCGATGTCGGAATTGCTCTCAGTTAAAAATTCGCGGCCAGTCAAGGTCAACACCATTGCGCTGCTTCCGCCCGATCGGCCGACCTTGCATCGGCGCATCGAGCAACGTTTTGACGCGATGCTGAACGCGGGTTTGCTGGATGAAGTGCGGAGCCTGCATGCGCGCGGCGATCTGCATGCGCAGTTGCCTTCGATTCGCAGCGTCGGTTATCGACAGGCTTGGGCTTTTCTGGAAAGCAAATGCACGTACGAAGAATTTCGGGCATCTGCCATCGCCGCCACGCGACAGCTCGCAAAGCGGCAGATGACCTGGCTCCGCTCGATGCGCGACGCGCGTTTTATCGAACCGACCGCCGAGGTTGCTATGAGGGAAATTCTGGCGAGTTTCAATGAGGTGCCGGACAGTGCGGAGATGCTTCGCTAGATCTATTTATCGTCGCGCAAGGTCTTTCCACGCCGCGCGTGAAAGCAGCCCGCGCCGATGAAAGTAAACGACGCGCGCGGCGATCGCCAGTATTCCGGTGCTCAGCAAAACATCAAACAGCCAATCGGTCTGAAAGCGGTCGAACGCACGGCGCAACAGTTGCTTGCTGCGAAACTTGGGTACATCGATCGTTGCGGTAACCGCGCCGCCGTCGTCGCCGGCGAGTGCACCCGCAATTGCACGCGCTGCCGCACGGCCCGATTCGAGCGCGGTATGAATGCCGCCCGCCGTCAGCGGCGATACCAGGCCTGCGGCGTCGCCGACCAGCAACACGCGATCCCCCGCGATTGGGTCGACCGGTCCTCCGACGGGTATCAGGCCCGCGCGTCGCGCGACGACCTTCATCGACGTCAAATCGAAAATCTGCGCCAGCTTCTTTAGAAATGCGTCGAGATCAACGGTGTCGCCCGCGCGCCGCTGCCGGGCGGCCAACCCGATCTGCGTAACGCCCACACCGCCGAATGCCCAACCGATGTAGCCGCGCGCAAGCCGGCGATCGAGAAAACAGTGCAGACGCCCAGGCTCCGGCAACGAGACGCCGGTGAGCTCGGCTTCGATGCCGAACAGAAATTCGCGATTGATGCCGAGCCCGAACGCGCGCGCTACTTTTGATGTCGGGCCGTCGGCTCCGACAATAAAGCGCACGTGGCCGACGTTGTTCACCGCATATCCGGCCGCCTCGCGCAACGCGCCGGTAAACAGTGTTGCGAGACGTACGTCGACCCCTGCAG
>JACCYC010000074.1 GCA_013696665.1 Burkholderiaceae bacterium
ACAGGCGCGCTCTCCCAATCGAGAATGGTGACGTCCACGACGATGCCCCGCGCTGCCGCAGCGCGAACGAGATTCACGAGCGACGAGGCATCAATGATGTTGCCATCGGGGTCGAGGAATCGATTCCCGCCTGGGGACCAGTACTCCAGCCAAACTCGAATCAGGTTTATTCCCCGGCTCGCGAAGCCATCGAGGTCCGAAGTCTTCCACCCGGTCGCGTCGAAATAGCTGACGCCAATCAGGAATGTCGGAGTCCCGTTGATAGTGAACCGATCGCCGGAAACACCGAAGCTTCGAATCGAGAGCGTCTGCGCAGACGCCAGCGCCTGCGCAGACGCCAGCGCAGAGGCAGCGGTCTTCTCCGGCGGGGTTGCGTCGCCACCGGTGCATCCGGCGACCAAACCGGCCAGCAGGCAGACCATCGTTTGCACCCACCACCGAAATGGGAATGCTGTAGTCGATCGATTGCGCATCTTCTCCTCCTGTTCTTTCTCCGACTGTCTTTGAGCGGCGAGGAAGGGCAAGACACGCTCCACCGACGACCTCATTATCCGACCTAGAAACGTTGGGACAACTGCGCACGTGCTGCGCAGTAGTGCCCGCTTTCGCCGCAGCGGGTCAGGACTTCTGCGTCGGATTGTAGGCCTTGAGCCGATTGAGCAGCCAAGTGCACTTTGCGCTGGCGACTCCAGTGACCACTTTTACGAAGGTGCAGACCACATAGCACGCAAAGTCCGGGGTCGGAAGCGAACCATTGATGCAATTTTGGCGGGCTGTGGGGGGACGTTGCGAAGTTCACTCGATCAGCACCGTTCCGGGGTTTGTTTGATCCACGCGGAAATCGGATCAGGGGTGGAAGAAAAATCTTCCCCGAGAACGGCCATATTAGCCTCTGCGGTTTGCGTTGATGGTGTCGGGGGTCACTTGGGCTTGTCGTTTGGGCGCATCATTGCCCACGGGCTACCTCTCCGATGGCGGCGAGTGGAGAACGCTGCTGCCATTTTCACCGTGTGACGATCTTGTGCTGAAGCGCCCACTCAATTACGGTGTAAGCGCGGTGCGCGTCAGCCCGCGACGCGCGTTAAAAAAGCGATTTTCTATTTCGAACCTGTATGCGTTGGAGATAAATGATGGCAAGTGCACGACCAAAAAAACAGACCCTAGCGATTCGGCGGCCGGTTTCGGTCACGGTGCAGCGGTTGGGAATCCAACGCGCCGACTCCGTCAAGTACCTTGATGTCGCGAAGTTGAGCCGAGCCGCAAAGGCTGAATTCGAACTTGGCCACATCAAGATAAAAGGCCGCAAAAGCACTGTTCGCGCCGTCGTTCGTAAAGGAATGGTTGTCGCAATCCGTTCTGAACTTTGCGCCGAATGTCAGCCCGAAAAACTATCTCGTGATCTCCTCGCATTACTGGAGGTTGTACGCCGCAAGATCGGAAGTGATGGTGGTTCTCGGCGTCCGGTTTCCGTGGCGACGTTTTTGCAACAACAGATGCCCGAGCGCTCAGAGTGTCACCTGATTTGCTTTTGGGGCATGTGCTTTACATGCTGCGGTTTCCCATCTGATGCGGATAGCTGGAGCTGCAGTCGATTAGGCAGGAGCTATGAAGCAAACTCGCTCTGAGCCTTGCGTCTGTGCCTCGGGTCGATACCCCGGGCAGACTTAATTTGCATATCGACCTGTTCCATGAGGGCGCGTTGGATGGGACCCGAATGCATGCACTGCCCGATTTTCAGCTTTCAAGGATGAGCGGTGTCCAATCGCCCTGAGCCGCTGTGATCACCGTGGCGACCGTACTGGCGACATCCGCCCTGGACCCGTGCAGAATGAACAATGGCGCGGCCATTGACAGCCCCCGCCTCCGCCATCAACATTTGGCGAACCACGCGGCATGGTAGTCATCTCCCAACCCGCTAGCGCTAATTCAATTGGGCTCGAGCAGAGGCGAGGTAGATGCCGCTTCGAGCGGCACGCGCTGCTGGAGATTGAAGGCATGACCATGACTCAACGCGTGCAGCCTCATGTTGCTCACTGCGAGCGTGGTTTCGCGCGCGCGATCCGCGACGTTCGTGTACGTAATGCCCTGCCCGTCAAGCACGTAAACCGCACCATCGCCGATCACGCGAAACTCATCATTGCCCTCAACCAGGATTGCGGTGTCTTCGTCGATTCCGATACCAAGTGCGCTCGGGTTCTGCGCCACTGCCGCGAGCAGGCGACCGAGGCGGCCCCGCTCGGCAAAGTGTTGATCGACGATCACGCCCTTGATCTTGCCGAGGCCGGGGCTCATCGATAGCCTGTCACCTATGCGGTGCGATTCGCCTCCGCGCCCGCTGACCAGCATCGTCTCTGGCATCACCGCAGCACCTGCCGACGTGCCGGCGATGGTTCCACCGTCTTCTCTGTAAAAACGAAGCAGCCGCTCGCACAGTTCGGTTCCGGCAAGGTCGCTGGTTATTTTCAACTGATCGCCGCCGGTAAAAAAAACTACGCGTGCCCGGTCGAGCAACGTTACGTTTTCTGCGGCGTTTGCCTGCGCGCGGCCATCGATGTGAAAGTGCACCACATCGTCGACGCCAAGCTCCCGAAACTGTCGACTGTAAATATCCCAGAGCTCGTCGACCCTGTTGTGACTGGCCAGCGTCGCTACGAGCAAGCTGCCCCCGCGAGCGCGCTGTGCAAGCTCTTTCAGAATCAGGCGTTCACCTTTCTTGTCCTCGTGTCCGCCAATGATCAGCAATGTGCCCTGACGACCGGATCGTGTCGATTCGTTCACTTTTCCTCGTCCGAAGCTCTCTCAGCCGCTCAGGCCGTATCCCAGCAATCATGTTCGACCTGCGCGGCACGACTGGGCGGCCGCTCGGGCATACCGATCGATCCCGGCACGACACCGTGAACGCGTACCGCGCCGTGTCGCTCGAGCGCGTGCATAACGCAATCGAAGCGTTCGTAAAACAGAACGGTGAACTCGCCTGGGCCCATGTCGCGCAATGCCGCTTCGACTGCCGTTGCCTCGTCGTCGTCCATCACACAATCGCACCCTGGACTGCTTCGTCGGATCTCACTGCAGATCAAACGTGCAACATCTCCCGGCTGCCGGCCGCGCGCGTTGCGCGGTTGATGCACGATCACGCGGTCGAACACACGGCCCACGGCCCGCGCGCCCTGCTCGATCACCTCGTCGGCGCGATCACCCGGCATGTCCACCACACCGGTCTTGCGAAAGCCTTGAAGCTGACTGGCGAAATTGCCGATCGCTTCATAGGCCTGCGCGTTGTGACCGTAGTCGACCATGACATAACCACCGTTGACCCGATACAGGTTGGCGCGCCCGCGGTTGGCTGAAGCACGCTCAAAGGTCCTTAGCCCTTCTGCAACCTGTTCAATGGAAACACTTAGGGCGCGCGCGGCGGCGGTCGCTGCGAGTGCGTTCGCTACGTTGAATTGCGCGAGGCCACCGAGGGTCGCAGGAATCTCTGCCAGCGCCACGAGAGGTGTTTGGCTGGTCATGCCAAGAGCTTCGTAAATAAAACCATCGCGAACCACGTAGGCCGCATCCCCCTTTCGCAAATGGCGACGCACGCGCAAGGAATTCGCATCGAGCGAAAAGAAAGCAATGCGCTTGGCGATTCGCCGCAAGGCTGCCATTTTCAGCATGCCCACTGCAGCCTCGTTGTCAGCGTTAAGTACCAAAGTGCCCCCCACCCGCACGCGCGCTGCAACGAGAGCTTTTATCCGCACCAGGTCTTTGACGCTGCGGATGCCGTCCTGCCCGATGTGGTCCTCGTGAACGTTCGTCACGACGCCGACGTCAGACCAGTCGTAACCTAGCCCTCTGCGCACGATGCCACCACGCGCAGCTTCGACGATTGCAACGTCGACGCTTCGATCAGCCAGCAGCAAGCGTGCGGAATTAGGCCCCGCACTATCGCCTTTGACGATCTGCCGGCCATCGATCCAAACGCCATCGGTGCACGCCAGGCCAACGGTCTGGCCGGTCCCTCTAACGATGTGCTCGATCATGCGCGTGACGGTTGTCTTGCCATTTGTACCGGTCACGGCGACAACTGGAATCCGTCCGTTAGCGTCGTCAGGAAAAAGCATTTCGATGATTGCCGCGCCGACATCGCGCGCTTTGCCGGCGCTGGGATAATGGTGCATCCGCAGTCCCGGTCCAGCATTGATCTCGATAATTGCGCCGATATCCCCCTGCCTGATATTGGGGGACACAAAGTCGATACCGGCGATATCGAGTCCTACCGCCGCGGCAGCGCGCACGCACATCGCTGCAATGTCAGGGTGCACGTCGTCCGTAACATCGGTTGCGGTGCCGCCGGTCGATAAATTGGCTGTTTCGCGAAGTCGAATATGCGCATTGGCAGCCGGCACCGACGCAGGATCAATGCCCTACGCGTCTATTACCGCTCGAACAGCGTCGTCGATGATGATCCGCGTTAACGGTTTCGCGTGCCCGATGCCACGCAGTGGATTTCGATTCTCGTTTTCAATCAACCGCTCGATGCTCGAGACGCCATCGCCAATCACATGCGCCGGCACGCGATGAGCCACGGCCACGACCTTGCCGTTCACAACGGCTATTCGATAGTCATCGCCTTCCATCTGCTCTTCAATCAAGACGACGCGGCTCACCTTCGCGGCATGCTCGAAGGCGGCACGCGCGGCCTCCGGCGTCGTAACGCGCAGCGTGATTCCGCGGCCGTGATTGCCGCCTTGCGGCTTGATAACCACTGGCTTTTTCAGCGTCCGCATTACGTCGACCGCCTCGTCCGCGGTGCGCGCCGTTCCCCCCTGCGGCACTCTGATCTGCGCTTCTGTTAGCAACTGCTTGGTCAGCGCCTTGTCTTGCGCGTTCTCCGCAGCGATCAGACTGGTCTTGTCGCTGACCGCCGTTTTGATCCAGCGAATCTTCGAGCCCCAGCCCAGCCGGATCAAACTGCCTGTGGCGCCGATGCGGCGCCAAGGGATACTCTGCGCCGTAGCCGCATTGACAATCGATTGCGTGCTCGGCCCCAGTGCGTGACGCGCAACCAGACGTTGCGCCTCGGCAATGATCGACGTGACATTCACCGGCTGGTGCTCGACAAGTCCGTCGACCAACGCTACGGCCGAATAAAGAAGATGTCGCATCGCCGGCTCGCAGCGGTAATGAACCACCACCTGGAAGACGCCGGGTTCAGCTGTTGCCACCGTCTTGCCGTACGACACATCAATTCCAGTGGGCCGGCTCAACTCAAGCGCAACGTGCTCGACAACGTGCCCGAGAAACGTCCCATCGTGCAGGCGCAGCACAAAGCCTCCGGGGCGGTCGACCGAGCAGCGATGGGTGCGCAAGCCGGGTAGCACCTCAAGCAGACGATCGATGAATCCGGGTAGCGTTGCGCTAGTGCGTTCCCGCAGCTCGCCGAGCTCGAGCAGCATCGACAGCACCGGTTGGTGATGAAAGACGTTCGGCCCGTCGAGCGTACGGATCTGGCGGACCTTCATAGCTCCTTATGGCACGCCAAGCTCGTGACGATAACGCTCGAAACATCGCGCTCCCGCGCGAAGGCGCAGTAAAGCACCTTCGGCTATTGCCCGAACGCAGCGTGTATCGCCCGCAACCAGCGGGCGGATCACTTCGTTATTCCATTCCCGCGAGTGTGCGACGTCCAGATTCGCATGCAACTGAAAGTAACGGCGTCCAGCCGAGGAGACGCCAAGTCGTGCGAGCCCCTGGTTAACTTGGGACACTCTGCCGGGCGCGGTCATTTCAATGACGCCAAGCGCGCCGACCGACTGATATGCATAACGGCGATCGTGTGCGAGTGCCGCCATCAGGTTGCCAAGTGCCAGTGATTCCCGAACCGTGCCGTCTATCGAAGGGTTTAGTTGCAACTCGCTGACCACAAGCTCAAGCATCGGACCGTGCATGCCGACTTCCTTGCCGCGGCCCATCTCGTCCCAGTAGTTGCGCGCCATCTCGAGCTTGGCCTGCGTGGGCATGCGTAGCTGTGTCATTGCCAACAAGTCTTCGAAGCCCGCTTCGCCCGCGACTTCCTGCGTGATGAACCAGCGCATCTGCTCGAGATCGGCTTCGGCCGCAAGCCAGGGGAAAAGCCGGTCGCCCTGCCCCGGACCTTCGTGCATCAAGTGTTCAAACCACTGCATGAAGCCGTCGACGTCATGCGGAGCCTGAAGTACGGCTTCAGCAATGGCGCGCCGCTCTGACTCAATGAATGCGCCTTCCTCAATGCGCGACCGCATTTCATCGCCAAGCTCTTGTCGCCACTGCGGATCTGGAAACGCGGGCAGCATTCGCTTTCGATTGAAGAACGCCAGCTGCCGATGCAGTTCCTCCGCTGCCAGTGATTCGGGTTCGAACTTCAGGTACCGCTCGATGGGTGCATTCATGTCAAATTGAAAGGCTTGTTGATTGCAACTACATGACCTGCAGCGTCAGGCCGACCGCTGCGATGCGCTCGACGCGTGCGTACGCGCGCTGATCGAGTTCAGATCCAAAAACATCCGGGTCGATCTCTCGGTACTGATAGGCAAGCGCGCGCCGCGCAGCGGCCGCGTCGATCAACGGAG
>JACCYC010000093.1 GCA_013696665.1 Burkholderiaceae bacterium
GCGCGAGCCTAAGGCATCACGCGATGAAATTCAGCGGCTCGAATCGGCGCTGCAGGATCCGCTCGGACGGCAACTGCCACCAGTTCTCCAGGACCGATGCATACACGCGTCGAAAATCGACGGTATGCCGAAGATTGCCGACCTCGTCGAGCGAACGCAACGACGGCGCCTCCCCATGGACGCCGGCACGAACATGCGGACCGAACGCGAACATCGCGCCCGCCGTTCCATGATCCGTGCCACCGCTTTGGTTTTCTCGCGGCCTTCTTCCAAACTCGGAGTACGTGAGTATCAACGTGCGGTCCCACACACCGTGCTCAGTAAGTGCGGCACGCAACGTCACCACCGCGTCGGCCGCTGCGCGCAGCAGGTTGGCGTGAATACCGGCCTGGTTCTGATGAGTGTCGAATCCGGGCACGGTCAACCGCAACACCGAAACCTTGCCGGTGGCTGCGATGCCGGCTGCGTGCTGGATTGCAACACCCAGTGCGCCTCGCGGAAATTCAGTCTTGAAAATTGCGTCGGGACGAACTTCAGCGCCCACACGCACGATATCGCTTTCGACACGCAGTACGTGGGCTAATACACCGCGCGACGCGGCGCCATCGGCAGAAGCAAGCCGGGCCTGACGCGCGAAGCGTGCCGGATCATTGAGTGCGACCGCACGCGCGCCACCCGAAAGCGGACCGAGATCAGCGGCACCGATGACAACGCCATCAGCGCTGAGCGAGGCAAATGCGGGCTGCCGATCAACCGCGCGCGTCAACCACCCGGTCTGCAAAAACTGTTGGCTGTCGGACGCGGTATCCCAGATCTCTATCGAACGAAAGTGCGACAGGTTTGGGAGCGGGTAACCCACGCCCTGCAGTATCGCCATCTGGCCGTCGCGCCACAAATTTTCGAGCGGCGCCAGCGACGGATGCAGCGCCGGTGCGCCAGCGAAGCGCGCGACCGCATCGGGCTTAAGCGCAAGGCGCGGGCGCAGATCAAAGTAGGCGCCCTCTTCGATCGGTACCACGGTGTTCAGGCTGTCGTTGCCTCCGCGCAGCTCGAGCAGAATCAATAGACGCGGTGTCGAAGGCACGGCCCACGCGGGCAGCGTCGCACACGACAGCAGTGCGCCTGACGAGGTCAGGAAAACGCGGCGCTTCATCGCGATCGGACCATGTTGCAAGTCATTTGAGCTGATACGCCGGGTCAAGCAGAGTCGCACGCAGCGCGTCCAGACCGAGCACGCCTTCACCAGTCGCCGCAGTCGGCGGCACCACCAGCAGCATGTGCTCGAGCTTCGCGCGCGACGCCGGAATTGCGACCCGTTCGGGCGCCATTCCTGCACGCTTGAGCCAAGCTTCAGTGTCGATGCGCACCGAAGTCGCCTGCTCGAGCATCTGCAAGCGCCGCCGCGGTGTGTCGTCGTCTTTCATCGATGTGGCCATTGGCTCGCCGATCGACGTTTCTGCGACCGTCCTTTCGCTCAGGCCACGCTCCAGAAACGCCTTGCGCGCGAGCAGTGTCTGCGTGTTGATCCAGGCCTCACCGCCGGGCCAACCGCGCACGTTCGGCGGCGAGAACAGGTTCTGCCCCATGCCTGCGATCGACACCGCCGCCGCCACGGGCCGGGTCAGTTCACCACCCGACTGCCGCAGAAATCCGACAACAAGCTCCGCGGGTGACTTGACCAGAGCGTTGTCGATATCACGCGCGACTACCTCGGGCTGCAACAGCAACGCCCTAACCGGCACCGCAATGTTCCAACCGTTGCGAAACGCGGTTGCGATACTTCGCACGCGGCCTTCGTCGGGTTGCGGCGAGACGAACTCGCGCCACAGCTTGCGCACGATGAATTCTGCCGTCGCCGGCTGCGCCAGAAGCACGTCGAGCACTGCATCGCCGTCTAGATTGCCGGTTTGCCCGAGCACCGTTTTCTCGCCACCGTCGTGCTGCAGGCGCCGGAATGTGTATTGGCCCGAATCAAGATCGATGCTCCAGCCGGTGAACGCACGCGCGGCCTGCCTGATGTCGTCCTCGCGATAGTGACCTGCCCCGAGCGTGAAAAGCTCCATCACCTCACGCGCAAAATTTTCATTGGGTGCGCCGCGACGACTGCTTGCCGCGTCGAGATAAATCAGCATCGCAGGATCTTTCGCCACCTCGTGCAGCAGCTGATCGAAGCGGCCAAGCGCGTGCTGACGCAGCAGCACGTTCTGCCGGTACATCAGCTGCGTGTAGCGCACCTTCGGCTGGGCTGACACGAAGTGGTTGTGCCAGAAGAGCGTCATGCGCTCAGTCAGCGGCGACGGTGAAT
>JACCYC010000143.1 GCA_013696665.1 Burkholderiaceae bacterium
TTTCGGTAGCCGCAATCAGCGGCTGCTCAAGACATATGACCGTAACGTTGAGCGCATCAATGGGTTGGAACCTGCTATTGCAGCGCTGTCAGACGACGATTTAAAAGGGAAAACGGGCGAATTTCGCGCGAGGCTCGGCAAGGGTGAAACGCTTGACGATCTGTTGCCCGAGGCCTTTGCAGTGGTGCGCGAAGCGGCCAAGCGCACGCTTGCAATGCGGCACTTCGATATGCAGTTGGTAGGCGGCATGGTTTTGCACGCCGGCAAAATCGCGGAGATGCGCACCGGCGAGGGCAAGACGCTCGCTGCCACACTGCCTGCGTACCTGAATGCGTTGACTGGCAAGGGCGTGCATATCGTCACCGTCAACGACTATCTGGCGGCGCGCGATGCCGACTGGATGGGCAAGGTCTATCGGTTCTTGGGCCTGACGGTCGGTGTCATTCTTTCGCAGCAGGCGACCGAGGAAAAGCGCGTCGCGTATGCGGCCGACATCGCGTACGGCACCAACAATGAGTTCGGGTTTGACTACCTGCGCGACAACATGGAATACGCGGCTGCTGATCGCCGCCAGCGCGGACTTTCCTACGCCATCGTCGACGAGGTCGATTCGATACTGATCGACGAAGCACGTACGCCGCTGATCATCTCCGGTCCCGCCGAAGATCACACCGAGACGTACGTTCGGATCAACGAGGTGCCGAAACAGCTGACCCGCCAGGCCGATGAAAAGGGCGAAGGCGATTATTGGGTCGACGAAAAAGCGCATCAGGTTCACATCTCGGAAAGCGGACACGAGCGAGCCGAGGAGATTCTGACGGGCATGGGGATGCTGAGTGAAGGCGAGAGCCTGTACTCGCCGGGAAACATCATTCTGATGCACCACCTGAGCGCAGCGTTGCGCGCACACACGCTGTTTCACCGCGATCAGCAGTATGTCGTGCAGAACGGGGAAGTGGTGATCGTCGACGAGTTCACTGGCCGATTGATGGTCGGGCGGCGGTGGTCCGAAGGATTGCACCAGGCGGTCGAGGCCAAGGAAGGTGTGCAGATCCAGGCCGAAAACCAAACCTACGCGTCGATCACGTTTCAGAACTACTTTCGTATGTACGGCAAGCTCGCCGGCATGACGGGCACCGCGGATACCGAAGCGTACGAATTCCAGGAAATCTATCGGTTAGAGACGGTTGTTATACCCACACATCGTCCGATGATCCGCATTGATTCGCAGGACAAGGTCTTTCGCACGCTAAAGGAAAAATACGTTGCGATCATCGAGGACATTAAGGATTGCGCCGAGCGTGGGCAGCCGGTGCTGGTCGGAACGACTTCAATTGAAAACTCCGAGCTGCTGTCAAATCTGCTGAAAGAACAAGGTCTGAAGCATCAGGTGCTGAACGCCAAACAGCATGCAATGGAAGCCGAGATCATTGCGCAGGCAGGCAGCCCGCAGGTGATCACGATTGCGACCAATATGGCGGGTCGCGGCACCGACATTGTTCTGGGCGGCAACGTTGAAAAGCAGGTGCAGTTTGTCGAAGCAGATGCGACTCTGGACGATGCGGTCAAGGCGCCAAAGACTGCGAAGTTGCATGGCGAATGGCAGTCGCTACATGATCGCGTGGTCGCAGCCGGGGGCCTGAAGATCATCGGCTCGGAGCGCCACGAGTCACGCCGTATCGACAATCAGTTGCGTGGCCGGTCCGGGCGGCAAGGCGATCCCGGTGCGTCGCGGTTTTATCTGTCGATGGAGGATTCACTGCTGCGCATTTTCGCCGGCGATCGCATGAAGGCGATCATGGACCGCTTGAAACTGCCGGAGGGCGAAGCGATTGAGGCCGGCATGGTCACGCGATCGATCGAGAGCGCACAGCGCAAGGTTGAGGCACGCAATTTCGATATTCGCAAGCAGTTGCTCGAATACGACGATGTGTCGAATGACCAGCGGCGCGAAATTTATCGGTTGCGCAACGACATTCTTGAAACGGACAACACCGGGGAGATGGTGACCAACCTGCGCACCGGGTATTTCACCGATATGTTTCGGGCGCACATCCCGGCCGAGTCGGTCGAGGAGCAGTGGGATATCGAGGGCCTCGAAGCTGCGCTGGCCAACGATTGGCAGCTTGATGTGCCACTGAAAAGCTCGCTTGACTCAAACGATACGTTGACCGACGAAGACCTTCTCTCGAGAGTGTTAAAGGGCGCCGACGAGTCGTACGACGCCAAGGTTTCAATCGTAGGCCGCGATGCATTTTCTGGCTTCGAGCGATCGATCATGCTGCAGTCCCTGGACCAGTCATGGCGCGAACATCTGACTGCGCTCGACGCACTGAGGCAGGGCATTCATCTGCGCGGATACGCTCAGAAGCAGCCAAAGCAGGAATACAAACGCGAGGCCTTCGAGCTCTTCGGCTCGTTGCTCGACCGCGTACGGGCCGACGTGGTGCGCGTGCTGATGAACGTGCGCGTTCAAAGCCAGGAAGAGATCCAGGCAGCCGAGCAGCAGATTGAAGCAGAGAGCGAGCGCAGAGTTGAACAGGCGCTCGCCCAGCATTCCGAATTTGGACTGGGCGTTTCGGATGAACCCATTGCGATCGATGAAGTCGCTGTGCGCGACGGTGGCGCCGTCCAGCAGCCGGAGGTCCAGCAGGTTCGGCGGGTTGGCGAGAAGATCGGGCGCAACGATCCGTGCCCATGCGGCTCAGGGAAGAAATATAAGCAGTGTCACGGAAAATTGGCTTAGTTGGCCTGTTGTGACGTCAGCGCAACCCTTGCGTTTGCCTGACGTTCCACGCTGTGCTTTCAATGGCCGTTAATCTAGCGACGCCGAAAGCGGCTGCGCTCGTCCCTGTGGACGGAATCGAGCTCGGCTGGGCGGAAGCCGGAATACGCAAGTCCGGCCGCAAGGACGTGCTCGTCGTTCGGATTGCGCAAGGCTCAAGCGTCGCCGGCGTTTTTACGCAGAACCGATTTGCCGCCGCGCCTGTGATGGTTTGCCGCGAGGTTCTGGCGTCACGCGCCGAAGTGCGCGCGCTGCTGATCAACACCGGTAACGCGAATGCAGGCACGGGAGCGGCCGGAATACTAGCCGCGCGTGAAAGTTGTGAAGCATTGGCGCAGTTGATTGGCTGCGACGCCAATCAGGTTCTTCCGTTTTCAACCGGCGTCATCATGGAGCCGCTCGCCACCGACCGCCTGATCGCCGGATTGCCGCAAGCAATCGGCCGTCTCGACCGTGGTCATTGGCTACAGGCGGCTGAAACGATCATGACCACCGATACCGTGCCCAAAGCGGTTTCGCGCAGCGTGGAAATCGGCGCCACCCGGGTCACCATCACTGGAATTGCAAAAGGCGCGGGCATGATCCGGCCGAACATGGCAACGATGCTCGGATTTATCGCGACCGATGCTGCGATCGAGCCCGACGTGCTGAAGCGGATGACGCAGCAGGCGTGCGAATTTTCCTTCAATCGAATAACGATCGATGGTGATACTTCGACCAATGATTCTTTTGTCGTAATTGCGACTGGGCAGGCGCGCGCACGCGATGAATCGCGTACCGAACGGGCAAGCGAGTCTTGGTTGGCAAGTTTCGCCGCGGCGTTGAACGAAGTTGCGCTCGAGCTCGCACAGGCGATCGTTCGGGACGGCGAAGGCGCTACCAAATTTATCGAAGTGCGGGTCGAAGAGGCTTCAAGCGAAAAAGAAGCCCGCCAGATTGCTTATGCAGTTGCGCACTCGCCGCTGGTAAAGACAGCGTTTTTCGCGTCGGATCCGAATCTCGGGAGAATTCTCGCGGCCGTCGGCTACGCCGGCGTCGACGACCTCAATCCGGCACTTGTACAGATGCATCTCGACGATGTGTACGTCGTGCGCGATGGCGGTCGGGATCCGAACTACCGCGAAGACGACGGTCAGCGGGTAATGCAAAAATCTGAAATTGTGGTGCGTTTAAATTTGGGTAGGGGTGCCGCCGCCGCGTCTGTATGGACGACGGACTTTTCGCACGATTACGTCTCCATTAACGCAGACTACCGATCGTGATGCGCGAACCGACGGGCTCCGATCTTCAACGTCTCGCCGCCGTGCTTGAGCGCATTGAAGCCCGCTTCCCCGCGCAGGCACCGACCGATTTTGCTTCGATTGCATTCCGCTGGCGCAAGCGGCGCTTGTTGGGCATTGAGCAGGGCGAGTTGCAGGCAGTTCCGCATCCGGCGCTGATTGCGTTTGATGACCTGAAGCATGTCGACGATCAGAAAGACCAAATCTGCGGCAACACCGAGCGGTTTGTGCGCAAGCTGCCTGCCAACAACGTGCTGCTCACCGGTGCGCGGGGTACCGGAAAATCGTCACTGATACGTGCCTGCCTGCATGCATTTTCAGGGCAGGGCCTTCGCTTGATCGAGGTCGACAAGCGCGATCTGATCGATGTTGCCGACATCGTTGATCGGGTGGCTGACCGCCCCGAGCGGTTCATCGTTTTCTGTGACGATTTGTCGTTCGATACGAGTGAAGTTGAATACAAGGAATTAAAGGCAGCGTTGGACGGGTCAATCGCAGGCGCCGCCGATAACGTGCTTGTCTATGCCTCATCGAATCGGCGACATCTGATGCCCGAACTGATGCGAGACAACCTGGGCACTCGTTATGACGACGAGGGAGAAATCCATCCAACTGAGGCGGTCGAGGAGCGCGTTTCGCTGTCCGAGCGCTTTGGCCTTTGGCTATCTTTCTATCCGTTTCGCCAGGATGACTACATTGATATTGCGGGCCACTGGCTGGCCCATTTCGGGTTGCTGCCGGAGGAGATTGCTCAAGCGCGGACTGAAGCGTTGCAGTTCGCGTTGCAGCGTGGGTCTCGGTCCGGTCGGGTCGCGTTGCAGTTCGCACGTCACTGGGCAGGACAAAGGCAGCTGTCTAACGGCGGTGGCGCGGTGCGATGAGTCCGACGCGCACACCGGTCGACGTTGCCGCCGGTGTGGTGATTCGTCCTGACGGGCATGTGTTGCTTGCAAGCCGTCCCGTGGGCAAACCGTACGCGGGCTACTGGGAGTTCCCGGGCGGCAAGGTAGAGCCCGGAGAGTCTATCGCCGGTGCGCTAGCGCGTGAGCTGCACGAGGAACTGTCGATCGATATCGAAACGCCAGCTTCGTGGCTTACACGCGTTCATGATTACCCGCACGCGCTTGTGCAACTTCATTTTCTCCGCGTATTTTCCTGGCGTGGCGTACTGCGCGCGCGCGAGCATCAGCAGTTCGGGTTTTTTACGCCGGATAGCCTTCCCACGGGCCCTTTGTTGCCCGCTACGGTACCGGTGCTTCGCTGGGTCGACCTGCCGCCGGTGTACGGAATCAGCGCCATCGGGGCATTGGGGCCCGAGTTATTTTTGCGGCGTCTCGATGCGGCGCTAGAGCGCGGACTGATGCTGCTGCAATTTCGCGAGCCCGCTTTGGATGCGGAATCTGTCGCCTCAATATTTCCGCGCGTACTTGAACGCGTACGCGCCGCCGGCGCGACTCTGTTGGTCAACAGCCGCCACGATCAAAGCTTTTGGGACCGCGCCGACGGCGTCCACCTGACCGCGGCCGATGCCGCACAGATGCCCGGCCGTCCCGAGTATCGATGGGTGGCTGCATCTGTGCACTCGCCAGCAGAGGTGCAGCGCGCGGTTGCGCTGGGCGTGGATTGCGTGGTGGTTGGACCGGTAGAGCCAACCACGAGTCATCCAGGGCAGCGCGCGCTCGGTTGGAGCGCGTTTGCAACGTTGATTAACCAATGCCCTGTTCCGGCGTATGCGCTCGGAGGAATGCATTGGCTGGATCTTCGTCGCGCGGTGCGTGCGGGTGCACACGGCATCGCGTCGCTATCGGGAATCTGGGGCGATCATCAAGAGTTCGGCGGGGCTGGGGTTCGGTTTGATTCGACGTCGCTACTTTCAGAGATGGCGTCGTCGGCCGAAGCGATCGAATAGCCGTCAGACGCCCACGCGCCGAGATCAATCATCTTGCAGCGCTCAGAACAAAACGGCCGGAACTCGGAGGCTGCAGTCCACTTAACCTCTTTGCCACACGTCGGACAGGCGACTACCGCCATAATGAGTTAAAACGCGCAGAGAGCGAGATCGAACGGAATATCGCGATCAACCGAGCGCGGTTTGGGTTCCCGATCCTGCGTTGTGAAACGAATCCACAGCATGTATTTGTTGGCGCTGATCTCCGGCGTTGCGTTGAGCGCGCCGTCCACCTGAACCTGCAGCAGCGCGTAAGTTCGCCCTTGCAGCATTTGCTGAAAGGCGCCGACAACCGCCACCTGCTTGCTACGGTGCGCGGTCTCTCGGAGTAGTTTCAACACGATTGCAAGCGCCGAGTGAAACTGCATCATCGGCTGCACCCAACTCTGCAAATCATTCGTGCGTGTGCCGACGTCGCGAGTAAGCCACGCGTGGTAGGACGGCAAATCGAATTCGCACGTGCCGCCCGGAATTATTGCGCGGCTGCGGATGCTCATCAGCCATTCGTTATCGCGCACATGCTGTCCTGCCTTGCCCGTGGTCGCATTAAGCTTCTGCTGAGCTTGTTCGATTTCCGACAGCACGCCGACCAGCGCGCTTTCCGAGACCTGCGGGTTGTTCCGCAATGCCTGCAACGTCTGCCGGTGACGCTCGAGTTCCTGTAGCAGGTCTGATTTCAGATCTGCGCGCGATGTGACTTCGAGAATTTCAAACAGCGTTAGCAGCGCTGTGTGATGGCAATACGGATGCTCCTGGTCGCAGAAATACAGCAGCTTGTCGAATAGATCTTCAAGACGCAGCAATGTCCGGACACGCTCGCTGAACGGATACTCGTACAGGACCTTACCGTCGGTCGACATCTCACTGGAAAACCCAAGGGATGGT
>JACCYC010000165.1 GCA_013696665.1 Burkholderiaceae bacterium
ATCTTCGTCAGTTGATCGATGAGGATGATCCCGATCGCAACGCCGAGCCACGGCAGCATGCGTTGGCTCCAGGTGGGCTGCTTGACGAATGGCATCAGGCAAACATTCGCGGCTCGCCGGAGCCAAACAGATTGCTCACACATCGCCCGCAAAGGGTTGGGTGCTCGACGGCCGGCCCGACATCGGACCGCCAATGCCAACACCGCTCGCATTTGACGTCTTCAGAAGGCGTAACGACGATCGTCGCTTCGGCGCCACCCACGTTGGAGCGTGCAGCCGATGTAATGAGCACGAACCGCAGATCATCACCCAGCGTCTGGAGCAGAGCGTTGGTATTCGCGTCGGTTTGAATCTGCACGTTCGCTTGCAACGACGATCCGACCGCGCCTTGCTCGCGCAGCAGTTCGATTTTCCTTTGCACATCGGTGCGTATCGCGCGGATGCGAGCCCACTTATCAACCAGTTCAGCTTCGTCGGGCTGCGCGGGCAATGAGGGGAAAACCTCGGTGAAGATCGTGCCATTCGACTTGCTCTTCAGCACCTTCCACGCCTCTTCGGCGGTAAAAGACAACAAAGGTGCCATCAACTTCAATAACGATTCGGTAATTATGTAGAGCGCAGACTGCGCTGAGCGACGGGCTTTTGACTCTGGCTGTGTCGTGTACAGCCGGTCTTTCAAGATATCGAGATAAAAAGCCCCCAGGTCTTCCGAAGCGAATGTCTGCAGCCGCGCCACGATTGGATGGTATTCGTAGCGCTCATAATCGGCTTGTATGCGAGTTGAAACCTCGCGCATCAGCGCGAGCGCATATCGATCAATCTCGAACCATTCGGCAACCGGCAGCATGTCGCGCACGGCATCAAAATCGCTAACGTTGGCGAGCAGGAAGCGCAATGTGTTGCGCAGCCGGCGATAACTTTCAACAACCCGCTTCAGTATCTCGTCTGAAAGATTCAACTCGCCGGAGTAGTCGGTGCTCGCAACCCAAAGCCGAATGATTTCTGCGCCAAGTGTGTCGGCCACCTTCTGCGGCGCAATAACGTTGCCAACCGACTTGCTCATCTTGCGGCCGTGGCCGTCGACCACGAAGCCGTGCGTTAGCAAGGCCTTGTAGGGCGGCACGCCATTCAGCATGCACGATGTCAGCAGCGACGAATGAAACCAGCCGCGATGCTGGTCCGACCCTTCGAGATACATATCGGCGGGGAAATGGGTTTCCGCCGCATGCGAGCCGCGCAGGACTGTTTGATGCGTTACGCCCGAGTCAAACCACACGTCCAGGGTGTCGCGATTCTTCACGTAGTGCTCAACATCTTCGCCAATCAATTCGCGCGCATCGAGGTCCTGCCACGCTTCGATCCCGCCTTGCTCGATGCGCAGCGCGACCTGCTCCAGCAGCTCCTGCGTTCGCGGATGCAGCTGACCTGTTTCCTTGTGCACAAAAAAAGCCATTGGCACGCCCCACTGGCGCTGGCGCGATAACGTCCAGTCCGGGCGGTTCTCGATCATGCCGCGCAGGCGCGCCTTGCCCCACTCCGGGTAGAACTGCGTGGTCTCAATGCCGGCGAGAGCGAGCGCGCGCAATGTCGCCGTGCCGTCGTGTGGAACAACGTCCATTCCCGCAAACCATTGCGACGTGGCGCGATAGATGATCGGTGTCCGATGGCGCCAGCAATGCATGTAGCTGTGCGTCAGCTTCTCGACGTGCAGCAGGTGACCATGCTCACGAATGGTGTCGACGATCTTCGGGTTGGCGTCCCAGATTCTCAGGCCACCGAAAAGCGGCAGTGACTGCGCAAACACACCGTCGCCTTGGACGGGATTGAGGATTTGATCGTCGGTCATGCCGTGCGCTTTGCACGACACGAAGTCTTCGATGCCATAGGCTGGTGACGAATGCACGATGCCGGTGCCGGTATCGAGTGTGACGTAATCACCAAGATAAATTGGCGAATCACGATCGTAAAATGGATGTCGAAAACGGACCAGCGCGAGATGCTTGCCGTGCGTTTGCGCCAGAACCACACCATTGGCCTTGTACGTGCTGAGCCGCCCCTCGCGCCGCTCGGTCGCAAGCACGAGCAATCCTCGGTCGGTATCAACCAGGTCATAGTCCGCCTCGGGATGCACGTTCAGCGCCTGGTTCGCCGGGATCGTCCACGGTGTGGTGGTCCAAGCCACTGCGTAAGCGGGCTTGTCGGGTAACGTTTGCAGACCAAACGCTTCCGCTAGTGGCTGTCGCTGATCGTCGCGCAGAGGAAAAGCCACATCAATTGCAAGGTCGATCTTGTCCTGATACTCGACCTCGGCTTCGGCCAGCGCCGAGCCGCAATCGAAACACCAGTTGACGGGCTTCAAGCCTCGAAACACAAACCCTTTGTCGATGATCTTGGCGAGCGCGCGCAACTCATCGGCCTCATTCTTGAAATCCATCGTCTTGTACGGTCGGTTCCACTGCCCAAGCACGCCGAGCCGCTTGAAATCCGCTTTTTGTCGCTCGATCTGCTGGGTGGCATGGGCTCGCGAAAGTGCCTGCACTTCGCGCGTCGGAAGATTTCTCCCGTGCTTTTTTTCAATCAGAATTTCGATCGGCATTCCGTGGCAATCCCAGCCCGGTACGTACTGAGCATCAAATCCCGCCATCAGCCGACTTTTGACGACGAAGTCCTTCAGAGTTTTGTTAAGCGCCTGCCCCATGTGGATGTCGTTGTTTGCATAGGGCGGTCCGTCGTGCAGGATCCATTTGGGCCGACCCACCGAAGCCGCGCGGATCTGGCCATAGACGTCCTGCTCGTCCCATTCACGCGCCCATTGCGGCTCGCGCTTGGCCAGATCACCGCGCATCGGAAACACTGTTTCCAGCAGATTCAGCGGATATTTGCGAGTCGCTGGATTGGGCGCAGGTTTTCGTTTTTCGTCAGGCATTCGGAAGTCTCAGAGGGCCGCCGCGCTATGCAGGAAAGCGCGAGCTTGGGCGGCGTCGCCGGCCATGGCGGCCGACAACTGCCCTAGTGTCTCGTACTTTTGCTCATCCCGCAGTTTCTTGACGAATTCAACTTTCACCAGCTTTCCATAGACGGCGTCTGTGAAATCGAACAGATGGACTTCAAGCAGCCAGCGGCCGCCGCTATCGACGGTTGGCCTGAGTCCGATGCTTGCGACCCCCGCCACCGCGCGCTCGGCCAGACAGTGCACGCGTACGGCAAAAATTCCGCGCAGCGCGGGCGGCGCATCGACGCGCAGATTCAGTGTCGGAAAACCCAGCGACCGTCCCAGCTTGCGACCATGCAATACCCGCCCGGTGATGGCGTAGGCGCGGTCGAGCAACCGAGCGGCACGCGTGAGATCGCCCGCACTCAATGCCGCGCGCACGGCCGTGCTCGAGATTCGCTCGTTTGCGTCCTCGACATTGGGCATCACTTCGAGCTCGAAGCCGCCGGCCGCTGAGCGTGCGGACAGCAGTCGAACATCGCCAGCTCTGGCTGCGCCAAACTTAAAATCGCTGCCAACCAGGAGCCATTTGACGTTGCAGCTTTTCAGCAGAATGTCGTCGATAAATGCATTCGGTGCGAGCAGCGCGAGGCGGCGTGTGAAAGGCATGATGTAGACGCGGTCGACTCCGCTCGCAGCGAACGCGGCGAGTTTGTCGCGCAGATTGGCAACGCGCGCCGGCGCACGATCCGGAGCAAAGAACTCGCGCGGGTGCGGCTCGAAAGTCATCACTGACGCCGTCAGTTCGCGCTCCCGCGCCGCGGCGACCATACGGGCCAGCAGCCGCTGGTGGCCCCGGTGCACGCCATCAAAGTTGCCGATCGTCAATGCGCAGGGCGCACGATCGGACAAGCGCGCAGCGCCGCGGAAAACCTTCATCGAATACGCGCTTATTGGAACGCTGGGGCGACGCTGAAGTATACGGTCGGCGAGCGCATCGTCTTGATTATTCGAGCGTTTGCGCAAAGTCGATGGTGCTCATCAGTACAATCGGTGGATGAAGACGGACCCAACAGCCGATGTGCCACCAAGACCCATTGTGGTGCTTGTGTCGGGGCGCGGAAGCAACCTGCAAGCGCTTTTGACAGCTGCCTCCGACGAGCATTGGGATCGGGATCTGCAAGCTTGCATTGCTGCAGTGATCAGCAACCAACCGCGCGCTGGCGCAATCGATGTCGCGCAAAAACATGGGGTTGCAGTTCATGTTGTCGACCATCGGGCGTTTAGTTCGCGCAACGAGTTCGAGCAACAATTGGCGGTGACGATCGACCTGCATCAACCCGTGTTGATTGTGCTGGCGGGTTTCATGCGAGTGCTGTCTGCGGAGTTTGTGCACCATTATGCGGGGCGACTCATCAATATCCATCCGTCGCTGTTGCCGTCGTTCCCCGGTTTGAACACGCATCGACGCGCACTTGAAGCCGGGGTCAGGGTGCATGGCGCAACGGTGCACTTCGTCTCAAAAGAAGTCGATTCCGGCGCAATCATCGCGCAGGCCGTTGTGGCAGTGGACCCGGATGACACCGAAGCGACGCTTGCAGCGCGCGTGCTGCAGCAGGAGCACAGACTACTGCCGCGTGCGGTCCGGCACGTTCTCACTGGTCGGGTGCAATGTGCTGGCACACGTGCGGTATTGCGCGACATCGCGCCCGGCGAATTGTCGCTGCTATCGGTATGAAGACAAAACCTATTCGTGCGTACAAGCCCGCGGACGGAGGCGACCACGTTGATCGACCCGGCCCGCGCAAAGGCCGCGGCTACAAATCTGAGTCAACGACCCACGCGAGAACCGGCGCGCGCCGTCCGCAGCGCAGCTTCGGTGAATCTCACCCGGGTTCGACAAGCCGCATTACTGCGCTTGTAGTCGATTCGCTTGCTGCGGTGCTGACGATCATATTGAAGTTCGACGGTCCCTCTGATGTGCTGCTGTCGCGGTTTTTTCGTCTGCACCCGGCGTTGGGCCAGCGCGATCGCGGTCTGATCGCAGAAGCCGTATTTTCTGCGCTGCGTCGATACGCAACCCTCGGATGGGTGATGCAGCCTGCGCACCCTTTGCGCGCGCCACGTCTGGCAGCACTGGTGACTTTGGCGCGGGATCATGGTGTCGATGCGATGGATGAACGTGCATTGCGCGGCGATACGGCCGCGGTAACGCGCATGCTCGCGACGGATCTCGTGCCCGCACCTGCGACTGTCCGCGCCGAACTGCCAGAGTGGCTCTTTACCGAATTGGAGCGCCAATACGAAGACGCTGAACCGTTGATCGATGCATTGAAGCAGGGTGCGCCGCTCGATCTCCGCGTCAACCTGATCAAGGCAACGCGGCCTGAAGTCCTGGAGGAACTTGCCGCGCATCAGGTTGGTGCGGTGGCAACCCGTTACTCACCGGATGCGATACGACTTTCTTCGAAGCCAGCGCTGACGATGTGGCCCGCGTACCGCGACGGCCGCATCGAGGTCCAGGATGAGGGAAGTCAATTGATAGCGCGACTGCTGCAACCTCGGCGTGGCGAAATGGTGGTGGATTTTTGCGCCGGCGCGGGCGGCAAAACGCTGGCGCTCGGCGCGCTGATGCGATCCACCGGACGGTTGTACGCATTCGATATCAATGAAAAACGTCTGGCAGGGTTGGGGCCACGCTTGAAGCGCAGCGGGCTGTCCAATGTGCATCCGGTGGTGATTCGCAACGAGTCGGACATTCGGGTCAAGCGGCTCAACGGAAAGTGCGACCGTGTGCTGGTCGACGCGCCCTGTTCGGGCAGTGGCACGCTGCGCCGGAACCCGGATCTGAAATGGCGTTTTAACGAGACCGAGCTCGCGCGTGTCAACGACGTGCAACGCTCAGTTTTAAAAGCGGCAGCGCGGTTGCTCAAGCCGGGCGGCCGACTGGTCTATGCGACGTGTTCGCTGTTGGAGCAGGAAAACCAGCACGTGGTCGATGCGTTTCTGGCCGAGCACCCGAATTTCGAGCTTGTTGCAGCCGCGACGATCCTGCGGGCGCAATCGGTTGATGTCGATCTGGCGGCGCGTTTTGCGCCGTATTTTGTAATGCTGCCGCATGTGCATGGCACCGACGGTTTTTTCGCGGCTGCTCTCGAACGCCGCTAATCAAATGACGAACCAGCAAACTCTGTTCCAAGAGGTTGTTCGCAGTTTGCAGCATGAGTTCTCCAGTCCGGCGCAGGCCTGGCAGGGGACCGTCATTGCGTTAGCGCTGCTGGCCGCGTGGTTCTACGCGCGCTGGATCAGGCGCCGCACTGAGGCTCGCCTTCAGGCCGCGGCCACGTCCGGGCGCCGCATCAAGGTCGATGTTCTGCGTTTCTCGATTGCAGGCTTCCGTCGGCTCGCGTTTCCCGTTGCGGCAATGCTGCTGGTCGCGGCCGGCGGTGCTGCTCTGCACTTTGCGGTGATTGCAGTTCCTGCGCAGATGCACTTGTTGCGGCTTGCCATGCTTTTACTGGGCGCAATGGCCGCCATTCGCCTGTTCGTTTATATCGTGCGCCGTTCGCTGCCGCGCGCGGCATGGATTGGAACCTTTGAGCTGGGCATCGCGCTGGCCATATGGGTTATGGTGGCGCTGCATGTCACCGGGTTGCTGACAAATCTCATCGGCTATCTGGATGCGGTACGTTTCCCTGTCGGCAAACCGCCGCTGACGTTGTGGGACATTCTGGCTGGTGCGGTCAGTGTTGTGCTCACTGTGCTCGCTGCACTGTGGGCGGGGTCGGTCGTCGAGGCGCAGCTGATGCACGCGAAGTCGATGACAGCGAACTCGCGCGTCGTTCTGTCGCGCGTCGTAAAGGCGTTGTTGACCGTACTGGCGGTGTTGATTGCGCTGTCGTTTGTCGGCATCGATCTGACGCTGCTCTCTGTATTCGGGGGCGCACTCGGCGTTGGTCTGGGGCTTGGCTTGCAGCGCATCGCAAGCAACTACGTCAGCGGGTTCATCATCTTGCTCGACAGAAGTTTGTCGATCGGAGACATGATCACAGTCGACAAATTCAACGGCTCGGTTTCACAAATCAATGCACGCTACACGGTGATAAAGGCACTCGACGGCACGGAAACGATCGTGCCGAACGAGATGCTCGTCAGCACTCCGGTCATCAATCATTCGTACAGCAACACGACCGTTCAGGTGGTCGTCAAATTGTCGATTGGCTACAGCGCCGACCTCGACCGTGCGTTGCAGATCCTGGTTGCCGCGGCGGCGAAGCAGTCGCGCGTGCTGAAAGATCCGGAGCCGACGGCTTTCGTTACTGGGTTTGGGGCCGACGGCATCGAACTCCAGGTGGGGTTTTGGATCCGCGACCCGGAGGCGGGCAGCCTGCCGATCCGTTCCGAAATCGCACGCGAAGTTTTGCAGCAGTTTCGGCAGGAAGGCATCGAAATCCCGGCGCCGCAGCGCGAGATACGCATCCATGCACTGCCTGCCGACGCTCGCGCACTTGCGGTCAGCGCGCTGCCCTGATCGCGCGATCGGCCGAAAAACGGCGCCCAAGGGTCAATTGCGGACGCTTCGTGGCAGCGCGCTGCGTACAATATGAAGGCGTCAGGTGCTGAACTATTGATGAGGCGGCTGTCTGACTGTGGCGTAAAAGGAAGTGAATGTATTTGCTTGAATTTCTAGACGGTGGTTTGCTGCAATTGAGCTGGTGGCAGCTGATACTGGCGGCGCTCGTGTTAACGCACGTGACGATTGCCGGCGTCACGATTTTTCTGCACCGAAGCCAGACGCATCGTGCGCTCGATCTGCACCCCGCTGTGGCCATGTTTTTCCGAGTCTGGCTTTGGCTTACCACGGGAATGGTGACCAAGGAATGGGTAGCGATCCACCGCAAGCACCACGCCAAGTGTGAAACCGGTGAAGATCCACACAGCCCGCAGACTCGCGGTATTAAGGCGGTTCTGTGGACCGGCTCCGAGCTTTACATGGAAGAGGCGAAGAACGCTGACACCCTTGTGCGATACGGCCACGGAACACCCGATGACTGGATAGAGCGCAACGTGTTTTCGCGTTTCAGCTGGCAGGGCGTGGGCATCATGGTCGGTATTGATCTGATGCTGTTCGGAGTTGCAGGCCTTGCGATCTGGGGCGTGCAAATGCTTTGGATTCCGTTCCATGCGGCGGGTGTCATCAACGGTATTGGCCACTGGTGGGGCTATCGGAATTACGACTCACCCGATGCGAGCAATAACATTGTCCCGTGGGGCATCTGGATTGGCGGCGAAGAGCTGCACAACAACCATCACACCTACCCAACCTCAGCTAAGTTCTCCAGTAAGTGGCACGAGTTCGACATTGGCTGGGTTTATATCTGCACACTTCAGGCGCTCGGGCTTGCGACGGTGTTGCGGGTTGCGCCAAAGGCGACCGTTGCCGAGCCAAAGCGCGCGATCGATCTTGAAACTTTGCATGCAGTCATTGCGAATCGCTATGACCTGCTCGCCAAATACGCTCGCTCGCTGAAGGCCGCGCACCGCGACGAGCTGCGAAGGTTGCCGCTGTCAGCCGATGAGCATGCACGTTTCGCTGGCCTGCGTCGGGTCCTGCGCAAGGGTGACGTGTCGCAGTTGAAGGTGGCGGAGCAGCACTTGCTTTCGGATTTGATGAGGCGCAGCGGCGTGATGAAGACGCTGGTCGAAATGCGTACCGAGCTGCTGGCAACGTGGGAGCGTTCGTCGGCTTCGCGCGAACAGATGCTGACGCATCTGCAGGACTGGATCCACCGTGCGGAAGCCAGCGGAATCCATGCCCTGCAGGACGCTGCGCTTAGGATTCGCAGTTATCGATTGGTGGCTGCGTAATCACTGTCGGCTAATTCGCTCCAGACAAGAAACAGCAGACAACAAAAAGCCCGCGTTGCGGGCTTTTTGTTGTTTGTGCGTTCGGGCGCCAACTACTTGAGCTTGATTTCCTTGTATGCGACGTGTTTGCGCGCAACCGGGTCGAACTTGCTAAATTGGAGCTTGTCGGGCGTTGTCTTCTTGTTCTTCGTTGTTGTGTAGAAGTGTCCGGTACCCGCCGTGGACTCCAGCTTGATTTTTTCGCGAGCGCCTTTTGCCATGGTGCTGGTTCCCTGTCTGCTAGATCTCGCCGCGGGCGCGCAAATCCGCCAGCACAGGCTCGATACCCAGTTTATCGATCGTCCGCAGCGCGGCGTTGGTCACGCGCAGGCGCACCCACCGGTTTTCGCCTTCAATCCAAAAGCGCCGGTACTGCAGATTGGGCATGAAGCGACGCTTGGTGCGATTGTTGGCATGAGAAACGTTGTTGCCGACCATCGGGCGTTTGCCGGTTACCTGACATACGCGTGCCATCTGAACTCCTTGTGCGGTTCGCCAAATTTTGTGAAGCGGCGCAGTATAAGGGTTTGCGGCGCCTCGATCCACACCGAATCACAGTAATCCGCGTTCGGCGAACGAAACCGTGCCTGAACCCGCAACGATTAGGTGATCGAGCAGTTTGACGTCGACCAGTAACAGCGCCTGCTTAAGTGTCGAGGTCAGCATTTCGTCTGCTCGGCTCGGCTCGGCAATTCCGGATGGATGGTTGTGGGCAAAAATTACCGCAGCAGCGTTGTACTTGAGCGCGCGCTTGACGACTTCGCGCGGGTAAACACTGGTCTGCGTCAACGTTCCGCGAAACAACTCTTCGGTGCTGATCAATTTGTTTTGCGCATCCAAATACAGCGCGAAGAAGACCTCATGCTCAAGCTTCGCAAGCGTCAACCGCAGATAGTCACGCACTTTACCGGGTGACGAAAGGACGGTATCGCGCTGCACGTCTTCGCGCAGTGCACGCCGTGCCAACTCGAGAACTGCCTGAAGTTGCGTGTACTTCGCCGGACCAAAGCCGCTGATTTCGGATAGCGACGCTTCGTCAGCGGCAAACAATCCGTTCAGTCCGTCAAAGCGCGCCAGCGCCTCTCGTCCAAGGTCGATTGCCGAGCGCCCCGGTGTGCCGGTGCGGAGAAAGATAGCGAGCAGTTCAGCGTCGGTCAGCGCCGCCGCCCCGTGCGCCAGCAGGCGCTCGCGCGGCCGCTCACCCTCGGGCCAATGCTTGATCGCCATGTGTCGACCTCGACTAAACTCGTTTCCTATGAAAGTCACCGATCGTAGCGATGCGGGCGCCCCAGCGCCAGATCCGCAGCCGATGGAGGTTTTGCTTGCACAACCGCGTGGCTTTTGCGCCGGCGTTGATCGTGCGATCGAAATTGTCCAGCGAGCGCTGGCGGTGCACGGCGCGCCGATCTTTGTCCGGCACGAGATTGTGCACAACACATTTGTGGTTCAGGATCTGCGCGGCAAAGGCGCGGTATTTGTCGAGGGCCTCGATCAGGTGCCTGCTGGTGGCATCGTCGTGTTCTCGGCGCATGGCGTATCGAAGACCGTGCGAATCGAGGCGCAGCAGCGAGGCTTGCGCGTGTTCGACGCGACATGCCCGCTGGTGACGAAGGTACACGTGGAAGTCGCAAAGCTTCGTGCTTCGGGTCGCGAGATCGTGATGATTGGCCACCAGGGTCACCCGGAAGTTGAGGGAACAATGGGCCAGAGCGACGGCGGCATGCATCTGGTCGAAAGCATCGAGGATGTCGAACGATTGCAGGTCCGTGCGCCCGATCGGCTGGCCTATGTCACCCAAACGACGTTGTCGCTGGACGATGCGGCTGCGATCATTGCGGCACTGAAGCGGCGATTTCCTGATATTGCCGAGCCGAAGAAGGCAGACATCTGCTATGCCACGCAGAACCGACAGGACGCTGTCAAGTTTATGGCACCGCAGGTTGATGTCGTCATTGTGGTAGGTAGCGAAAACAGCTCGAATTCAAACCGGTTGCGTGAAGTTGCGCAACGATTTGGCGTCCCCGCCTACCTCGTTGATAGTGCCGAGAATCTCGATCCCGAGTGGTTGCGCGGGCGGCAACGGGTTGGTGTCACCGCGGGCGCGTCAGCTCCAGAACTCCTGGTGAGTGCGTTGATAGAACGGTTAGAAGCGCTGGGTGCGCGCTCGGTACGGCCGCTCGATGGCGTGCAGGAAAAGGTTGTGTTTCCGCTTCCGAAGGGGTTGAATCAGGCAGTGGCGTGACGAAACAGAAAAAATTGGGAGACATCGATGATGAACAGAACCTGCAGAGTGGCGACGCTCGGACTCGCAGCGTTGTTGAGTACATTGACGCTGTCAGTCGGCGCCCAACCTGTCGAAGTGGAGGGACAGAAGTTTGAGCCGACAGTTGAAATCGGCGGCCAGACGCTTAATTTGAACGGCGTTGGATTGCGCCGGCGCGCGATTTTCAAGGTCTATGTCGCGGGGCTGTACGTGCCGCAGAAGAGCAGCAGCGCAACTGCGCTTATAGGAGATAGAGGCCCCCGTCGCGTCGCGCTTCGAATGCTGCGCGACGTCGAAGCCGATAGCTTCATCGATTCGTTCAAAGACGGATTGAAGAACAATCTCAGTGAATCGCAACTCACCGCACTGCAACCGCAGGTTGAATCACTGACGGCAACCCTGAAGTCCATCGGCGAGGCAAAAAAGGGCGACGCGGTGAATTTCGATTACACCCCTGACGCGGGAACCCGCATCAGCGTCAACGGGCAGCCTCGCGGCCAACCCATTCCCGGCGCCGATTTCTTTTCCGCAATGCTGCGCATTTGGCTTGGCGAGAAACCGGCCGACGAGTCTTTGAAGAAAGGCATGCTGGGCGCTTGATGTTGCTGACCGAGGGTGCCTCGCGCGGCGAGCGGCGCAGCGCCGAACGGTTCGATGCCGTCGTACGTTTGCCGTTTGGTTGCGTTGGCGTGCGCACGCGCGGCAACTTCGTGCAGGCGATTTCGTTTTTACCCGATGACGCTGAATGTATTCAACCGGCGACTCTGCTGGCCGGACGCGTGGTCGATCAGCTGCTGGCCTATTGCGATGACAGCTTGCGATCGATCGACCTGCCTCTTGCAATAGAAGGAACTCCGTTTCAAACGCGCGTCTGGAGTGAGATCGCCCGCATTTCGTCGGGCACTACCCGCTCATATGGCGAAATCGCGCTCCGCTTGAACAGCGCGGCGCGTGCGGTCGGCCAGGCGTGCGGAGATAACCGTTTGCCGCTTGCGATTCCATGCCATCGGGTGGTCGCGGCGTCGGGCGTCGGCGGCTTCGCGCACCATCGGGGTGGTGCATACGAGCGCATCAAGCGCTGGCTGCTGATGCACGAGGCGCGCTACGCGTTGCCTTTGACGTGAGCTTCATCCAGCTGCTCGCGCGGCGGCGGTGATCATGTCGGGCCGATCCTCGAGTCGGTTGTCGCGACCCACGCTCCAGGGTGCGTCAACACAGAAATGTGGAAGCGCGCTGATCGATACGTTTGCCGATGCCGTCTGGCTCGAGGATGGGCTGGCACGCAACACGCTCACGGCCTATCGACAAGACTTAATGGGTCTTTCTGATTGGCTAAATAAGCGCGGCAAGGACCTCGCGTCGGCGGGCGAAGACGATCTCGCGCAGTATTTCGCAGACAAGCATCCGACAACGCTCGCAGCGACTTCCAATCGCCGGCTTGCCGTTCTCAGGCGCTTCTATCGCTGGGCGATTCGTGATGGACATGTTGTCATCGATCCAACGGTTCGGCTCAAAGGCGCACGGCAGCCGCCGCGCTTCCCAAAATCGCTGTCCGAAGAACAGGTCGACGCGCTGCTGCGCGCGCCGGACATCACCACCGCCCTTGGGCTGCGCGATCGCGCGATGCTTGAATTGCTATATGCGACGGGGCTACGTGTTTCGGAACTGGTCGGGATGACGGTGACGCAGTTGTCATTATCCGAAGGGTTGGTGCGCGTGGTCGGTAAGGGGG
>JACCYC010000167.1 GCA_013696665.1 Burkholderiaceae bacterium
ATTGCAATTGAGTTGCCATCTGCCGCGTGTTGCGCTCGGGATTGATCAGATCATCGACCGGCGCCGCGCCGAGAAACGCGCGCGGCACCGAAGCCGACACATAGCGAATCGGCTGCGACTCGGGGGGACTGTTCGGATGCCAGAACACTGGCTTGACCTCTGGATTCTCGATGGGCAGAAACTCGTAAGCGCCTGCCAGCCCGATCCAACCAGCAAGCTGCGTCGGCTTGGCGCCCTCGGCCGATAGCCAACGCGCATCGACTGCCATCATCGCAGCGTTGTAACCCCCGGCGCTGTGCCCCATCACGAACACGCGCTTCGGGTCAGCGCCTAGGCGCACCGCCTCGCGCAACGCCCACGCGGTGGCCGCCGCGTTGTCTTTCAAAAAATCCGGGTAGCGCACTTCCGGATACAGCCGATAGTCCGGAATGACAGTCACGATGCCGCGCGCTGCCAATGCTTCACCGACGAAGCGATACTGCGCCCGCTCGCCGCGGTTCCACGAGCCGCCGTAGAAGAACACCACCAGCGGCCAGCCCTCGGCCGGACGCACTCGCTCGGCCGAGGCACGTGGTGCGTAAACGTCGAGCTGTCGTCGCTCGCCCGGGCCGTAGGCGACCGTCTCGAACTCGTAGGAATCCGTCGGCACGATCGCATTAAGCGCGCGAATCGGCGAACACGCGACGATCGCAATGGCCGCCGCGATCACAGCAAGGACGATCAAGAACATTCGTGCCATGTCCGCGGAAGCTTCGTTATGAAATCGCGCCAGAAAGAATCACCGGCCCGGTCGGCGCGCCCGTCGGCGATCCGCCCACCGGTTCGACCGAGATCGCCAGTTGCGCACCAGGGCGCAGGCGCCCGACCTGCGCCGCCGGAATCCGCAGCGTTGCGTCAATCTGTCCAAGCACCGCTAGCGATATCGGTGCGCCGCCTTCGGGAATCAACCACACCTCGTAGCTTCTCAAAGGTCCCGCAACGATCGGGCGCTCCGCGCGTAGTTCGAGTGTTGCTCCGTCGGAAGACAGTGCAGCGGTCACGCTTGGCGGGGCGCCCTTCAGCGCCAACTGCGCAATCGGTGTCAATGTCGTCTCGGTCGTTGCGCGTAGCGCCAGCAGCGCGATGCCGAACACGAACGCTGCGGTCACGCCCAGCGCCCAGGCACGCAAGAACACCACGCGCGAATACCACGGCGCACGATGCTGCGATAACTTCAGCTCCCGCTCGAGGCGTTTCCAGCCAGCCGGGGGCGGCGTTGCGGCAATGCGCTGGCTGTAACGAGGCGTGAAGTCCCGTTGCAGGTTGCGCAAGCGCAATGCAACCGTAGGTTCCTCGCGCAACGCGCGCTCGAACCGCCGCCGCGCGCCGCCGCGCAGCGTGCCTAGCATGTATTCGCCGGTCAGCGCATCGAGATGACGGTGCTGCGCGAGCTTCATCGTGCCGCTCCGGTGCAACGATCGACGCAGGAGCGCAGATTGAGCATGCCACGGCGCACCCAGGTCTTCACCGTTCCCAACGGCTTGGCAAGATGGACCGCAAGATCGCCATGGCTAAGCCCATGCTCATACGCAAGCACGAGTGACTGGCGTTCGTTAGCGGCTAGTTCGCCGAGGCAACGTCGCAGAAACGTGAGCAAACGGCTTTCATCGAGCGCGTCGCCTGCCTCTGTAGTGCTGCCCCAGTCGAATATCTGATCCAGTGAAGCCTCCGGCTTGTCGTCGAGCGCCGCGTGGTACGAATCGACGCGCGAAACGTCATGCGTTTCCATCACATCGATCGCACGATTGCGCACGATGGTCGTCAGCCAGCCCACCGGCGCACCGAGCGGATCGAACGTATCGGCAGCGCGCCAGATGCGGGTGAAGCTGTCATGCAGAACCTCCTCCGCCAGTTCTCTGCGGCGCGTGATCCGTTGCGCCACACCCAGCAACAACGGCGCGCAGCGCTTGTACAGGCGAGCAAACGCATCGACGTCGCGTGCCGCGGTCGCGAGCAGCAAACGCTTGATTTCTTGTTCGTCTAGCAATGACGTCCCCGTGAAGAAGTTACGGTTAAGCAGCCCCGATGGATTGCGTGATTGTGGCCGAAGGGGCACCGATGCCCGTCAACCATCCGACCGGATGATTGGAATTGACGGGCAACGTGCGCTCATTCTTTTGCGTCGCATGCAGCTATTTCTGGCGCGGCGATTGGACTTTGTCATCCGGCTGGCTCAGCGTGCCCGCGCGCAGCTCGCGCACCGCATTGGCGACAGCGCGCGCCACGTTGCGCACTTCTTCCTGCACGTTCTTGTCCTCGTCAAGCTCATCATGGCTCGTTGCGTACGGCTTGAAATAACCGATGTACCGATCGAGTCGCGCTTGCCTGCCTGCGTCGATCAGCCCCATCCAGTCAAGCCAGTCGGTCAACGAGCGCCGCACACCTTCGATGCCGGCCACGTCGCCATGCACGACCAAGCCGTAGGCGCGCCCTGCCAAGTGTTTCGGATACGGCCAACCGGCGAGCTCGATCTGCTTGGCCTTTGCCGCATCCTTGCCATCGGTCGAAGTGGGATCGGTATTGCCGCCGTCGGCGCATACGAGCCGGTCGATCATCAGCTTCAACGCGCTCGGCACCTGATACCAGTAAACCGGCGTCACAATGATGACGCCGTGCGCCGCGGCCCAGCGCGGATAAATGTCGTTCATCCAATCGTTGACCTGACCCAGCGAGTGGTTCGGATAGCAACTGCACGGCCAGTGACACAGCGGCATCGCGGTTGAAACACAGCCCTTGCACGGATGAATTTGCTTGCCGTATTCGGAGGTGATCAGACTAAGGTCGAGGTCGTCAGCTTCGATGCGCCGCTCCTTTAATGTGTCGATCACGATGCGCGACAGGCGCCATGTCTTGGATATCTCGCCCGGGCAGGTGCCGTCGTTGCGATCGGCGCCGGAGATCACCAGAACTCTCGACTTCGTAGCCGGATCTTTCTGCTGCTGTTCAGCCGCGCGAATCGCCTGGCGAGCGGCACGCCATTCATCCGACAGATCGTAGGTGGGATCGGCATAGCCGCGGCCGGCGGGGTGCGCCAGCGGCGCCTTGCGATGGTTGGTGTAACCATCCCAGGCGATCACTTCGATCCGCTTGAGCGCGCTCGACTCGGCGCCGAACGCTGGGTCGGAGAACTTGTCGAAAAACCGCTCGCGAAAAGTGGCGCGCGATAACTTGCCCGGCGCCTGACCTTTACGAACTCTGGGTTTTATCTTGGTCAACGTCGTTCCTCCGTTCCTCTTGTTGCGACAGTTCCGATCGAGTCTTATCCGCCGGCTCGCGCTCTGCGGCAGCGGCCTCATCTTCCAGCAAGATATCGACGGCAGTGATGCCCTGCGGCGACAGCGAGGTGATAGCGTCGTCGGCCGCCGTCACCGCCCGCTGGCGCAATAGTATTTGACGCATGACGAGCCCGCCGATAATCAGTCCCAGCACGACCGCAGCACTGATGGCGAGCATGCCCGTGAGAACGCCACGCCCACCGGTCACCCTGGGCGGGGCAGGGGCAGGCGCAGCGCTCGCCGTCCCGGCAACGGTTGCCGGCGTATCGCCGCCCGGCCCCGCCGAGACCTCGAGGGCCACGGTGTCCCCTGGCAACAGCGTCGCCCCGGCAGCGGGCCTCTGGCTAATGATCTGATCGCGCGGTCTGCCGTTCTGCGATTCGGTGCGGCTGACCTTGAACTCCGCCAGCGAGCGGGCAGCGTCCATGTAATTGCGCCCAACGACGTTCGGCATTTCAAAAATTTCGACCACCGCCCGTGCTGCGCCCGATACCGTGAGCACAATGGGCGAGCCGGCTGCTGCACGCGCCGGAGGCCGCGGCGCCTGCTCGATCACCTGCCCTTCCGGAACGTCCTTCGGCGAGCCCGCGCGAGGCCGTTCGGCGCGCTGAATCGAGAACCTCGCCAAGCGCGTCTTGGCGGTATCGAAAGGCAAACCGACCACATTCGGTACGTCGATCAGTTCCGGGCCTTCCTGGCCAGCGGACACTTGCAGCCGAACCGCACTGCCCCGCTTGACCAGCGTGCCTTCGGCGGGCTGTTGCTCGACCACAGTGCCAACGCGCTGATCACTTGTTATCACCACGGGCTGCGCTTTGAGGTCGAGGTCTTTCTGCAGGCGCTGGCGTGCTTCGTTAATGTTGACATTTGTGACGCGCGGCACCCGGACCAGAGAACCGTCTGACAGCACCAGGCTGACGGGCGCTCCCGCCGGAATATTGGCCGGTGCCATCGGCGCTTGTGCGAGCACGGTACCCCCCGGCTCAGAGGCAGCGCGATAAGAACGCTGCACTGTGAAGCGTGTGAGCTGATTGCGCGCGTCGTCGAAGCTCCTGCCGACGACATTGGGCACCGGCAGCGAACCCGCCGACCCCGGGCGTGTAACGCCGGGCCCAATTTGCGGAGAGATCGGGGAATCGCCCGTATCGGGGACGCGCGGCGGCGCCATGTCGATGATCGGTGCCGGCTCTCTGCACTGACCTGCCGCACGCGCGCGTTCGCGTTCCGACGGCGGCAGCTGAGTACACAGCAGCCGTTGCGCAAGAACGCCGCCGGCGTCGCCGAGCACGATCAGCAACACAGCCGTGCGAACGACCCACTTAAAGATTCGCATGTTTTGGGTGCTGCTCAAACGATGGGTTAGTGTTCGCGGCGCTTTTTTTGAGGTCGACCGATCACTGCTGTTCTGGATGCGCAGCCGCATCAGTCAGACGGCACCGAGATTGTGACCGAAGTGTCGCTGGCCGTCGTGTCGGCCGGTCGCAGCCGGCTCTGCGCAGCAACGCCGCCTATGGCAATTAGCTAGATATAGAAATCGACGCTGGTGCGGCGCTCGGACGCAGCCGGCTGATTTCTGAAAGGGTCCCGCGGGGCACCGTTGACACCGCTGGCGTGCTCCTTCAGCAAGACGTTTTTGTATTTGAGGCGCGCCACAACAGAGGCGTCTGCCAGCGCGACCAGCTCAATGCGCCCCTCGCGCACGGCAAGCGTTGCGCTTTGAACATCGGCCTTCAATTCCAGGGCGAGCCGCAATTCCGGCAGCGGTTTCTGCGCTACGTCGATGCCGAGCACAAGTTGCGACGTCGAAGAAACGCAGTGCTCGTCAAGTCTGATGATGACCGGAGGGGCTTTTTTCACTGCGCTTAATTGAATAGCCCGACTCACTGATGGCACGGTGGCCCAACCTCGCCTGAGCATCTCGAGCACGTCGACATCGAGCACTCGGTTCAGCTCCGCGGCCGCTTGCTGTGCAGCGTTCCTTAAAGGGCCGTGCGCATCAGAAAACGTGGGCTCATCCTTTGCGTACTCGAGCAGTGCTCGCTCGATATCATCGTGCGAAATATCGAGCGGCGTACCGAGCTTGATCCCGTCATCCATGGCGGTCTCCCCAATGCTCGATCGTCGCCTCTTCGGGATCAAGCTCTTCATCGAGATCCGCATCCGCAGTATCGGAAGTGGCAATGAACTCAATTTGCGCATCGCCCACTTCGAGCCGAGCAGCGAACTTAATTTCTGGATCAGGCGCGATGGCCACGTCCGGTTCAGGGGGCAAGTTGATAGTCGGTTCGATGTCGATCACTTCCCCGCTGCTCCGATTCCTGCGCGCGAGCCAGAATGCAGCGAGCGCAAGGCCGAGCAGCGCGCCGACACCGAGCACAGGCATCAAAGCGGTCAGCGACGGTTCAGCTGGCTGCTGGACTTCAGACATCGAAGGCTCGGTGGTGCTAACCGGCGGTGCTGCCTCTGGCGTCGTGGCCGCGGGCGTTGCCGGCGCCGAGGCCGCGGGTGAAGTTTCTGGTGCCGCTGCCGGGGGTGTCGCTGCAGCGGGTGTTACTGCCGCGGGTGTTACTGCCGCGGGTGTCGGTGCCTCCGTGGTTCCTGCAGGCGGAGTTGCTGCGGGTGGGGTGGCAACGGAACCGTTCGCTGCTGCTGTCGCCGCAGCGGATGTCATTGCAGCCGGCGTATTCGCACCCGTGGTCACCGGCGCGGCGAGGGACCCATCGGAAACCTGCAACGCAATCGCGCTCCCGGGCTGCACCATGCTGCCCGCCGCCGGGCTTTGGCCGATCACCTGGCCGTTGGGAGCAGCGCCGGCTACTTCGACGCGCCTGACCCTGAACTCGGCAAGCGCACTGTTCGCTTCCTCAAAGCTGCGGTCCGTTACGTTTGCGAGCTCGAGCGTCTCAGATACAGGAGGGGATAGCGCTTTCTGGGCGATCGCCGCAGCTCGATTGTTCGCGGGACCACTTGAGACGATCAGCCGGATCGACTGCCCCGGCGTGGCGCGGGCGGGTGCCTTTGGATCCTGATCGATCACGTGGCCCGCGGGCGCGCTGCTGGGTCGCTCCCGCAGTTCGACTCTATAGCGACCGAGCCGAGTGCGCGCGCTTTTTTCGCTCATCCCTAAAACGTTCGGTACCGCAAGCCTGTCGGGATCAGCCAGTGAAGGATCGGACCGGACACTGGATTCGCGCGATGTCCTGGCCGGCGGCGGTGGCTCGACCACTGCCGCAACCGGTGGGACGTTGGCAACGGCGGGCTGTGGCTGTTGGACCGGAGGCGCCGCACGCGCCGGGCGCGGCTCGTCGATTTCTGAAGCGGCGACCTTCGGCGGTGGCCGCAGCGTTCCGTCAGACAAAACCACTCGGACGATGGCGCCGGCCGGCAGACGCGCTGGCGGCGCCGGCTGCTGTTCGAGGACGGTACCCGCCGGCTCTGCGCTCGGTCGGTAGGAACGACGTAGCTGGAAACGCGTCAGCCTGTCTTTCGCGTCGTCGAATGCCAGACCCACAACACTTGAAACGGGAAGGCTAGCGCTGGCTGCGTCACCATTTTGCGGGGCGGTGTCGATGATCGGAGCGATGTCGCGGCAAGCGCCAGCCGCGCGCGCGGCAGCGCGCTCCGTCGGCGCTACCGAGCTGCACGGGCGCGGTTGCTGCGCCACCGACGCCGTCATGCCGGCGGCAAACACCGCAATGCCCAAGTTTGTCAGGAACCGTTTCGCTCGCATCTTCTGTCCGCCCGCCACTTGTCTTGGCGGGGCAATTAACGGGCCGGAGGGCCGCGCTAACCGCGATCAACGCTCGAGCGGACGATTGCGTCGACTTTACTTACCACTTCCGGTGTCAGCTTGGGCAAGACCTCGAGCGCCTTCATGTTTTCGTTGAGCTGCTCGACCCGGGTGGCGCCGGTAATTACCGTGCTGACGTTTTTATTGACCAGGCACCATGCCAGCGCCAGTTGCGAAAGTGTGGCGCCCAGATCGTGCGCGACCGATTCGAGTTCAGCGACGACGTTGTTCTTGGCGGGATCGGTCAGGCCCTCGCGCAGAAACGCATAGCCTTCCAGCGTTGCGCGCGAGCCGGCGGGAATGCCGTTGCGGTATTTGCCGGTAAGAAGGCCGGAGGCAAGCGGGCTCCAGATAGTGAGTCCGAGGCCTATATCCTTGAACAGCGGCTGGTATTCACGCTCGACGCGTTTGCGGTGCAGCAAGTTGTACTGCGGCTGTTCCATTACCGGCTTGTGCAGGTTGCGATGGTCGGCGATGTCCCACGCGGCGCGAATGTCCTCCGCGGTCCATTCGCTGGTGCCCCAGTACAGGGCTTGCCCGCGCTCGACCATGTCGTGCATTGCCCACACGGTTTCTTCGATCGGGGTATCTGGATCGGGGCGGTGGCAGAACACCAGGTCGACATAGTCGAGTTGCAGCCGCTGCAACGACGCGTCGATCGCCTGCCGCAAATATTTTCTGTTCAGTGTGTTGCGCTGATTCGGGAACTCGCCCTTCCCCGTTGCCAATCCCCAGTAGAACTTGGTCGATACGATGTACTTGAGCCGCGGCCAATTGAGCTCCTTGAGCACGGCGCCCATGATTTCCTCGCTCTGGCCGCGCGCGTAAATCTCGGCGTTGTCGAAAAAATTGACACCAGCGTCGAAGGCCGCCGCCATCAGCTCGCGCGCCGCACGCGTGTCGACCTGATTGCCGTAGGTAACCCACGAGCCAAACGAGAGTTCAGAAACTTTTAGGCCTGAGCGGCCGAGTCTGCGATAGTTCATGACAACAGGATTCAGTGGAGTTGCTCAGCAGTCTATCGAAGCAACCGTCCCAGTCTCAAGGACCGGGCTCCGCTCAGGAAAGCGAATTGCTAGATTGCCATTCAACGATGAGGAGATCGCGATGAGACTGGTGCTCTGGATTGTTTTGGCGGTGATCGCATTTTTCGGCTTTATGAACTGGCCTGTGTTAAACGCGCCGGTTCCGCTATGGATCGGCGTGACGACCATCACAGCGCCGCTCGGAACGCTGATGCTTGTCCTGTTTGGCATCCTGGTGCTGCTGATGCTGATTGAGCAAAGCGCAGCGCTAGGCGAGACGAGGCGCTACGGGCGCGACCTCGACGCGCAACGCAAACTGGCTGATCAGGCCGAAGCGTCGCGCTTTACCGAGCTGCGTAATTATCTGGCAGGTGAGCTGACCCGAGTCGAGCATCGCTCGGCCGACCTGCAGAAAACGTTGATTGCGCACGTCGATCGGCTCGAAGTCACCCTGCGGACTGCGCTCGATCAGCAAGGCAATTCACTGGCAGCGACGATTGGCGAGCTCGACGATCGACTCGAGCAGCGAGCACCCAACGGCGGACCGCGCCGAAGTTAGTGAGCTGCGCGGGCGGCGCGCTCATGTTGCCCATCGGGCTGCATTGACAGCAGCGGGAACGGATTGATCGCACCTACGCTGTTTCGATAGATCCCGTAGTGCAGGTGTGGCGGCGTGCCGCGCGCATTGCCCGTCGTCCCCACCGTGCCGAGCACGTCACCTGCCGCGATGCGTTGTCCGGACCGAATATCCGCAACGCTATCCAGATGCGCGTAGTAGTGCCGGTCGCCTGCCGGGCCGAGAACCCATACGACTGTTCCGCCCAGACTGTTCTCACCGACGCGCGACACAATTCCGCGCGTGGTTGACAGCACGGCAGTTCCACGCGGCGCAAAGATGTCGATACCTTGATGCGTGCGATCTCCCGGTCGCGGTGCGCCGAACGTATCGCGCACGGCCCGCACCGATACGCCTTTGACGGGAAGCGGCAGGCTCTGCGGAGTGTCGGCCATCATCAGCTCGGCCAGGTACATGGCGTTTTGCAGCCACGGCCAGGCAAAGTAGGCCATCACCGCAGCCACCGCCGTCACCACGGCAATGCGAATCAAAGCATTCATTGTCGGTGCGCGTCCACCGCATGCGCGCGGGAATAAGCACATACCTGATTACATGCGCAGCTGCTCCACCCTTGCGGCATCATCACGCGCCCTGGATAGCGCGTCTGATCCCCCGTGAACCGCTCGCTCATTTCTGTAATACGCCTCTTCGCTGCACTGCTTGCGTTGTCGGCTTTGCCGGCGCACGCCGCGCAACCTTTGATGACTCCCGCTGAGTTGGCGGCACGGCTGGGCGATTCAACGCTGCGCATTGTCGACATTCGAAGTGGCAACGGCGCCAAGTCGGCCTATGGGGTCGCACATATCGCGGGCGCACAAAGCGCACCGTACGCGCAATGGCGTGGACCGAAGGACAGTCCCGGCAAAATGCCGGCCCCCGCCGCACTGACCACGTTGATACAGCGCCTGGGTATCAACGAGACGACGCCGGTCGTCGTCGTATATGAGGGCAAGGACTCGACCGATTTCGGATCGGCGGCGCGGGTCTACTGGACACTCAAAGCAGCCGGTGTGCCTGCGCTGTCGGTGCTCAACGGCGGCATGGTCGCTTGGCGCGCATCCGGCCTGCCGGTGATTGCGGGTTCCGCAGAATCCACCGTGCAAACGCCGTCGAAGTTTCAGGTGCACCTCGATCAACGGCTGATCGCGAGCCGCGACGAAGTCGCGCAAGCGGTGCGCAATGGGTCGGCGGCATTGCTCGACGCGCGCCCGCGCGCCTTTTTTGCAGGCGAGGCTCGACACCCGGCGGCCAAAGCGCCGGGCACGATCGTCGGCGCGAAGAATGTCAGTCACGAGGTCTGGTTTACGCAACAGGCAGCATTGCTGCCGCCCGCGGACATCAGGCGCGTCGCGCAGCAGTCCGGCGTGCAGACCGATCAGCCGACAATTTCTTTTTGCAACACAGGGCACTGGGCAGCAACCAACTGGTTCGTGTTGTCCGAGCTGCTTGGACAGGACAACGTCAAGCTCTATCCCGAATCCGTTGTGGATTGGTCCAACGCGGGCCTGGCGATGGATAACGTGCCCGGACGGTT
>JACCYC010000021.1 GCA_013696665.1 Burkholderiaceae bacterium
TGTTGATCGAGCCGATCAATCCGCGCGACATTCCGGGCTACTTCCTGAACACGCAAGCCGACGCCCATGCGATCGTCGAAGAAGTTGGCGAACCCAATCTAAAAGTTCAGATGGATTTTTATCACGCGCAGATCGTCGAGGGCGACCTTGCGACGAAGTTCAAGAGGTACTTTGACAACATCGGTCATGTTCAAATCGCGGGTGTGCCGAATCGGCAGGAGCCCGACGAGGGCGAAGTTAACTATCGCCACCTGCTGCAGCTACTCGACGCAATGAATTACACCGGGTGGGTGGGCTGTGAGTATCGCCCACGCCGCACGACCGAAGAGGGATTGGGCTGGATGCAACGTCTGACTGGAACGGCTGTTCAATGAAAGTTCTGATCACGGGTGGCGCGGGGTTTCTCGGGCGACGCCTCGCTGCGAAGCTGTTGGAACACGGTCGATTGAAAGGTGCAGACGGCAACGAGCACAGCATCGATCAGATCGTGCTGGTCGACGTAGTGGAGGCGGCTTCATTTGCTGATTCGCGCATCCGACAGATCACTGGCGATATCAGTGATCCTGATTTCCTGACGATGCTGATTGACACTGCAACTGTGTCGATCTTCCATCTTGCCGCTGTCGTCAGCGGTCAAGCCGAAGCAGACTTCGAGTTGGGAATGCGTATCAATGTCGACGCGTCAGTGCAATTGCTGGAACTCTGCCGTAAAGCAGGACACCGTCCGAAGTTGACCTTCGCCAGTTCGGTCGCGGTTTACGGGGGCGACCTGCCAGCCGTGGTACTTGACTCAACCGCTCTTACGCCGCAGTCGTCTTACGGAACGCAGAAAGCGGTGATCGAGCTGTTCGTCAACGACTACACGCGCAAAGGTTTTATCGACGGCCGCGTGTTGCGACTGCCGACGATCTGCGTGCGGCCGGGTCGACCCAACGCAGCCGCGTCTTCGTTTGCCAGCGGAATCATTCGCGAGCCATTGAATGGCGAGCCGGCCGCCTGTCCCGTCAGCGAACAGACGCGGCTGTGGTTGCTGTCGCCGCAAACCGCGATCGACGCAATCTTCTTCGGCCACGAGCTACCGTCGGATGCACTTGGCGCCAATCGAAACATCAACCTTCCCGGGCTGACAATCACGGTCGCAGAAATGGTCGCGGCGCTTGAGCGTGTGGCGGGCGCGCAGGTGGCGAAGCGCATTCGGTGGGAGATTGATCCGCGGATTGAGCGCCTCGTATCCACCTGGCCCGGCGAGTTAGAAGCACAGCGCGCCAGGTCGTTCGGGTTTCCTGGCGACACAGATTTCGACGCCGTGATTCGTCAGCACATCGAAGATCAGCGCCGAGCGCCCGCGTGACAAAGTCTGATACCTGCATTGCCGATAAGCGGCGCACATTTCGGCAGTTGCACGAAAGCGGATGTTTTGTGATTCCGAATCCGTGGGACATCGGGAGCACCCGCTTTTTGCAAGGCCTCGGTTTCAAAGCGCTGGCGACGACAAGCTCCGGCTTTGCGTGGTCGCGGGGGTATCCCGATAATGCGATCTCGCGCGATATGGCGCTTGCTCATTTGCATGAAATCGTCGCCGCTACCGATTTGCCAGTCAACGCGGATTTCGAAAGTGGATTTGCGCCAGACCCTGCAGGCGTTGGGGAGAGCGTTCGCTTGGCGCTCGAGACAGGAATTGCCGGACTCTCGATAGAAGATTCGACCGGCGATACGGCGAAACCGCTATTTGAGATCAGCGAAGCGGTTGCCAGAATTCGTGCTGCACGTAGCGCTATCGATAAAGCGGGCGGTGACGCGCTGCTGGTGGGTCGCGCCGAGTGTTTCTTTGTAGGTCAACCGAATCTTGAAGAAACGGTGGCGCGGCTCAAGGCGTACGCGCAGGCCGGCGCCGATTGCCTGTACGCACCGGGGATCCGCACGCGGGAACAAATCGAAACAGTGGTCGCAGCCGTCGCACCAAAGCCGATCAATCTGCTGGTGGGTTCGGCCAGTCAGTTCACGATGGAGGCGATCGCCGCGCTGGGTGTACGTCGGGTCAGCGTCGGCGGTGCGCTCGCACGCTCGGCATGGGGCGGATTCATGCGTGCCGCCGAGTTGCTCGCGGAGCAAGGTACGTTTGACGGTTTCGCCGATGCGGCGTCGGGTAATCAGCTGAATGCGTTTTTTCGCAACGATATGGCGTCAGGACGCGCGGCGTGACCCATACGGAACGCACAGCGGTGACTCATAACCGCTCTACAAACTCACGGCCTTCTCGGCCTTCACGCATCGCTCAAGAAGCCGGGGTGCCTCCATCCGCTCTGCCCATGCATCGAACTCGCTAGTTGGCCCGTTCCACTTAAGTTCCTCCACGTCGTTGAACAGTGCGGCGTCGGTGCGCAACGTCGCAAGCTTCTTGAACAGCAGCGCCTGATCCTTGCGCTCGGCGAGAACCTTGGGCGGAAACTTCTCGATCGTGCCGTAGCGATTCAGTAGCTGCCGGGCATTGACCGGGCCGATGCCCGCCATTCCGGGAAAGCCATCTGCGGAATCCCCGACCAGTGCCAGGTAATCCGGTATCAACTCAGGTGTAACGCCAAATTTCTGGCGCACGCCTTCGGCATCGCGAATGGTTTTTGCTTTTCGATCGACTTGCACGATGCGATCGTCGCGAACGCACTGCGCGAGATCTTTGTCGGGCGTCCAGATGCACACTTTTTCCACGCGCGAATCCGCGGCGGCAATTCTCGCTGCCGAGGCGAGCGCATCATCGGCCTCGAGTTCGACCATCGGCCAGGTGACTACACCCATCGCCACGAGAGCGTGCTCCAGTGGATGAAACTGTGCGAGCAAAGCCGGCTCAATTCCGGCGCCGGTTTTGTAGCCAGCCCACAAACGGTTTCGAAACGATTCGATGACATGGTCGGTTGCCACGCCAATGTGACCAGCGCCCCCTTCAATCATCTCGAGCACCGTGTTCAGCACGCCAACCACAGCGCCGTAAGGCGGGTCCTTGCCCTTGTTGAAACGGCGCAGCCCGTAAAAATGCCGGAACAGCTCGTACGTGCCGTCGACCAAGTGAACGACCATCAGCCATTATGCGATGGGACAAAGGCGGGATTCCAAGATGGCCATCGGCGATTCGCTGTTGAAGATTGATTGCGGTGAAGGCGCACTTGTGTCGGCGGTGTTCAGTCATCCCCCCTCAGGCGCGAGCCTGCTACGTATTTGCCCACGGCGCCGGCGCCGGCATGCAGCACTCGTTTATGGCTGCGCTGTCGGCTGCGCTGGCGGAGCGCGGCGTAGCCACGCTGCGATTTCAGTTCCCGTACATGGAGCGCGGTAGTCGACGTACCGACCCGCCGCCGATCGCGCACGCAGCGGTGCGCGCTGCTTGCGCCAGGGCCCTGGATCTGATGCCGAATGCAACATTGTTTGCGGGCGGCAAGTCGTTCGGCGGGCGCATGACTTCGCAGGCGCAGGCGGAGTTACGGCTGAACGGCGTTCGCGGCTTGATATTTGTTGGGTTTCCGCTTCATCCCGCCGGCAAACCCTCGCTCGATCGCGCCCAGCATTTGTCGAACATCCACTGTCCGATGTTGTTTCTGCAGGGAACGCGCGACGATCTCGCCGACCTCGAGCTGATATCGGACGTCGTAATGCACCTCGGTGATCGGGCCACGCTTAAGCTTTTCGAAGACGCCGATCACTCGTTTCACGTCCGCGCCCGCAGCGGACGAACTGACGCACAGGTGCTCAGTTCACTGGCCGATGGGATGGTTGACTGGATGCATATGGATTGGCCCACAACATGCCCTGTTCAACCTTAATGGCTGCGGGGACGCCGGATGCCGGGTCGACAAACTTGTGCAGGCACAACGCGATTCGCGATTCCGGCGCTGACAAATTCGGCAAGTAACAAGCGTGCTTTGTAGCGCCTGATATTTTTCTTCATCGCGTTCAGGCCAGCTTGATCCAGTAGGCGCATGGTCGCTTGCGCGTTCACGTCCGCGAAATTCTGCATTGACGTTTGCATCGACCAGTCGCGGCATCAGCGGCGGACTCAGTAGTAGGAAATCCAAAGCCCGGCTCGGACCGACCCTTTGGAGCCGACGGACGGCGGGTGCAACGGCCTCGTACTGGCACTGTTCATGATTGTCATTAGGTGCAACAAGAAAATTGATTCTATTGACTGGGAGGAAGCCGTGATATTCAAACCGAGCACGAACGCGGGAATTCAAGATTGGATCACTCCATCGCATGTCGAGGTCGTGAAGGTGGAGACGCATGCGGCGCAGCTGGATCGGATTCAGCAGCGGGCCAAGGAACTGCGCGAAGCCATGGGTGCGCGCTACCTCTGCCACGAGAATAATCGTGTGCGGCGGTTGGACGAGCAGAAGTACCGGCCGCGAAGCGTTCTGAGCGCCAATGCAACCGTCATAAATCGAGCGGCTTAATCGGTAAGTCGTGCCGTAGAGACTGCGTAACCGGTCGTCAGCGACCGATTACGCAGTCTGCAGCCGCGAAACGCCGCAGTGGCTGGCTGTAGCCGGGCTCAACAACGGTTATCCGGGGGTTCCAGCAGGTTTGCGATGAGCTTGTTGAGCGATGCCAGCTCAACCGGTTTGACCAGATGTTGATGAAAGCCAGCGGCGAGCGCTCGTGCACGATCGGAATCCTGACCGTAGCCAGTAACAGCAACGAGTCGCGTTCCGCGGACGCCGGGTATTTCGCGCAGCCGCCCTGCAAGCTCGTAGCCGTCCATTACCGGCAGTCCAATGTCGAGAAGCGCGGCGTCGAATGTGTGATCGGGTGCGACGCGTAATGCCTCGGGGCCATCGTGTGCAACCACGACACTGCAACCGTGCAGCCTGAGCGCGGCGGCAAGCATCTCTGCGGCATCTTTATTGTCGTCGACCACCAGAATCTGCAATCCGTTGGCCGCATCACTGCGCGTCGTCGGTGCCGGTTTCGGCGAAACAACGGGGTGCGATGGCACGTCGCGCGCGCGCGGTAGACGCACCACAAGCTCGCTCCCTCTGTCGGTCCCCTCACTGTGCGCCACGACGGTGCCACCGTGCCCCTCGACCAGCGTCCTTGCGATCGACAAACCAAGACCGAGCCCACCACGCGCGCGGTCGATGGCCTGCCGCCCCTGAACGAACAGGTCGAAGACCTGCGGAAGCACCTCCGCTGACATTCCGATTCCGTTGTCCTGCACGCGCAGCACGATTTCATCGCCGTCGACTGCCGCGCCGACATAAATGCGACCTCCTGAGGCGGTGTACTTGCACGCATTTGTCAGAAGGTTCGTAACCACCTGCGTCAGGCGTGCCGGATCTCCGTCGACTCGCATACCAGACCGCTGAACGTCAAGTGTCAGCTCGTGTGCCCGCTGCTCGAGCAACGGGCTGACCATCTCAACCGCGCGGCCGACGATTTCAGCAATCTCGACGAGTTCGCGCTTCAGCTCCACTTTGCCGCGCGTAATTCTCGAAACATCGAGCAGGTCGTCGACGAGACGGGTCAGATGGTCTACCTGTCGCTCAATCACCGTTCGTTCGCGATCAAATGTTGAATCGCCGTGCAGCTTCATTAGCTGCAGCGCGGTGGCGATCGGCGCGAGCGGATTTCGCAACTCATGGCCCAGCATTGCCAGGAACTGATCCTTGGCGCGATTGGCTGATCGCGCTGCATCGAGCAGAGCAGCGCGCTCGCGCTCAATACGGGCGCGCTCGATCGATTCCCAGCAGCGACTTGCAACCTGCTGCAACAGCTCGACATCTGCTGCGGTCCAGCTGCGTGGTGTGTTCATGTGCACTGCCATCGCGGCAACGAAGCGTCCGGATTTAAGGATCGGAACGCAGATCACTGCGCTGATCGCCGTCAGCTCGTAGGATTTCGGTCGGCTTCATCGAGCCGCGCATCGGTCGCACTATCTTCTACGATGTACGGCTCACCGGCACGCATCAACCTCAGGCATTCGGCGCCGAACTGGCGAAAGCGGTAGCGGCCAATGATGCTGCCGACGCCGCGCGTGTAGTTGCCGGTCAGCGTGAACGTGTCCTGGTCATTCTCAACGAAAGCGTAGGCGCAGCGATTGACGTTCAGGTACTCGCCGAGCATGCGTGCGGCGGTGAAGGTGATGTCGTCGGACTCGACCAATGTGCGCACCGCGTCATCAAGACGCACGAGTAGCCGGTCGCTTGCAATATCCTGCACGACACCAAAAATGCCGAGCGCTGCATCGCCGCGCTCCCAGTCCTTTTGCCAAGAATGCACGATCGTCTTGCACCCGTGTTTAATCGTAGCGTCCGTCTTCAAAGTAGCAAGATTTCACGGTGCCGTCGAAGGTGTCTGAGGGCGGCAGACGTCGTCGCTCGCGGCTAGGATACGTACATGCTAGACACAAACACGCTGGATTCAGAAGAACATCGGCTCGGAGAACCATCGCCGTCTGCGGCCCAACCATTACCCCGGGAGATATAGATGGGAATTGATCCTTTGCCATTAGACGCCGCCGCGGCGCGTGCGCTGTCGGGCGTGACCACCGCAACGCTGACCACGGTGTTGCTGAAGAAAGGACTGCGCAACGTTTGGATGCGCGGATCGCGCGTGCTTCGTGCGGGGCAGTCACGGGTGGTGGGTCGTGCGTTCACGCTGCGCTTTGTTCCCGCGCGCGAAGATCTTGCGACACCGGAGTCGTGGAGCGCGCCGATCTCGACGCGCGCAGCGATCGAGCAGATGCCGCCCGCCTGTCTGGTGGTCGCAGATGCAATGGGCGTCACCGATGCAGGAATCTTTGGCGATATTCTTTGCGCCCGCATGAAAAAGCGCGGCGTAGCCGGACTCATTACAGATGGGGTTGTGCGCGACCTGGCGGGTGTGCTCGGCACGGATCTGCCGGTGTGGTGCAGCGGTGTTGCGGCGCCGGCGTCAGTCGCCGGCCTGACTTTTGTCGGCTGGCAGGAGCCGATTGGGTGCGGCGGCGTAGCGGTGATTCCAAACGACGTGGTCGTCGCCGATGATGATGGTGCGGTGCTGATACCGGCGGCGCTATTGGACGAAGTGATCGCCGCCGCGGTTGAGCAAGAGCGGCTGGAAGGCTGGATCATGCAGCAGGTTGAATCCGGCCAGCCGCTACCGGGCCTTTACCCACCGAACGATGCCAACAAAGCCGCGTATCAGGCTTGGGCGAGCAAGCAGCGTTAACATTGAATGCGTAGGGGGAATCTGGATGAAAAGAAGATCAAGGGTAGCGACAATCGTCGCATGTATCGCCGCGACGATTGCGCCGGCCGTGTTGGCAGCCGATGTGAAAGGGACGCCGCTTGGCGGTCATGACGCGAGCTGTGCGATAACTTCTGCCCGTATGCCGGGCCTCTTGCCTACGCAGTGACATGCCGCGCACACATTTGATCAACGAGCAGTTGAACGCACTGGCTGGCACGCTGGGGCAGCGTTCAGAGGTGATATTGCAGGCCTGGCGTGCGGCCGCGGACAGCGATGCGCGCCTGACGACGGGCAACAGCTTGCCGCAGTCCCAATTTAATGACCATGTCCCGCATGTGCTGCAGTCATTCGGTCGCAAATTGCGCTCATGGCCCAATGACGTATC
>JACCYC010000195.1 GCA_013696665.1 Burkholderiaceae bacterium
TTCGGTCAGCCCAGTCGGCCGGGGCCGCCACGCGGTAAATCAGTGGTCGCAGATGAACAGAAAGAAGCTCGTTGCTTGAGACGCCGCCAAAGTAAAAACTGGCGTCGAGCTCGCCGCTGTGCACACCCGCCAGCGCAGCACCTGACATCACGTGATGCAATTCGAGCTTCAGGCGCGGATGCGTATCACGCGCGAGCGCCAACAAATCGCCCAGCCGATTGGACTCCGGGTCAGCAACAGTGCCGACGCGAACCATTCCGGAAATGTCGCCATGCATGCGTTGCGCCGCGCGCTTCACATCGTCGGCTGCATTCAAAACTCGCTGAGCTCGCTGTAGCAGATCTCGCCCAGCGACCGTCAGTTCCATGCCGCTGGAAGCACGCTCGAACAAGCGCACACCCAGCTCACCCTCGAGCGCCTTGACGTGCCCGCTCACGGCCGGCTGGCTCAAGTGCAGTCGCTCAGCGGCGCGCGTCAGGTGCCGCTCCTCCGCCACTGCCGCAAAAGTCCGAAGCTGGTAGAGCTCCATACCACCCCATCCACTGGCGATCCAACAATATGTCGCACCGCCGCAATCAGTTACAAGCCTAATCGAGGAATCTAATCGTAAGCATCTGAAATTACGATTTTATTTCCCCCTAATTCGGACCGATTATCTCATGGTGCATGGCAGCAATTTAGCTGCCTGATGAATCGGAGTCGATATGCTCACATGGACGTTCAACCACCTGACTAGCTTTCAGCCTCGGCAGCGCGCTTCGCCGTCGCCCAAGGCGCTCGAGTCGGCGAAGACCCTGCGGCCCGCCGAAGCGCCGGCTACGCTTGAAGAGAATCCACATCTGGCCGTGCGCCGGGCGCAGGCACTCAGGAGCCTTTTCCCGAAGCTTTCAAGCTGGTTCGGAAGCCGACGCGATGCCTTATTTATCGGCGAGATCAATGAATACCTGTCACAAGCGAGCAACGTGACTGATCTCGAGCAGCGCATCCGCAAGCTCGAGCAACAACAGCACTTCAATTAAGCCCTCGCGCCAAGCCGCGGGATTCTGCGAAATGCCGAATCTGCGGCTTGACGCACATTAGGGGGAGGTCGTAGCGTGCGTCAGCTTTGCTGCCATGCGCGACCCGCTCCGTCCAGTCACAATCAAAATGAGCCCGCCCTCGCTCGAGGGTCTCATCGAGCGCGAACGGCTGGTAAACGCTCTTGCGATGCTGCCGGCGGCAGCGAAATGGTTGCAGGCTCCATCCGGGACTGGCAAGTCAACACTTGCCGCCAGCTACGCGCGTAGCCGCAATAAGCGGCTGGTCTGGTATCGGCTCGACGAGAGGGATAACGACCCAGCGTTTTTCTACGACTCGTTTGTACGCGCGATCGCGACGCAGTCGCGCGCCACCGAGTCCCTGCCGAGATTCTCCGGCGACGATCACGAACATCAACAGCAGTTCGCCGAGCGCTTCACCACTGCGCTCGACGCCCAGTTGGCGAGCCACCCCACCCTGTTCGTCCTGGACGACGTTCAACGCGTCACGGACGACGCAATGCAGTCCGCACTTGCCGCACTCGTGTCGATCGCTGGGGATGGAAACGAGATGCTCTTCGTTTCTGAATCCACGGCGCCGGCGACGTTCTTTGACTCGATCGCAGCGCGAAGGCTCGCGCTTCTGAACGACGCCGATCTGCACTTTGACGCGGATGAATGCAGAGCAATGACCGCTGCGCTGCGTGTCGGCAGTGCTCAGTGCGACAGCATCGCGGCGCTTACAGGCGGCCATGCGGGCGCCCTCGTGCTTGCGTGCGAGTTGCTGCGCGGAACCGATCCAAAAAGCGCTCTGGGCACTGCAACCGTCGAGCGCATTCACTCTCATTTGCTCGCCAAACTCGTGGAGCGTATGCCGGAGGAACGCCGTCAATTGCTTTTGCAGACGGCGTTTGTCACGCAACTGACGCGTCCAATAGCGCAAGCACTGGCCGGCGCGGATGCATCGAAAGAACTTGACGCTCTCGTCGATAGTGGCCTACTTCGGCGAGTTCGAATTGCTGAAATAGAAATATTCGAGGCGCACGGCCTGGTGCGTCAGGGCATGCAGTCCCTCGTGCGCGCGCGCGGTGGTGACGTGGCTGAACGAACCCTCGCGGAACGGACTGCAGGCGTTCTGGCCCTTAACGATCAATCAGAAGCGGCGCTGAGCATTTTGGTCAACGTCGGCTCGATGGATCGGGCAATTGAGCAACTGCAATCGCTGGCCGAACGGTACGCAGCGCTGGGTCACGTAGATCTTCTACTGTCATGGATTGCGAGACTGCCGGAGGCAGACGCTCGACGAAACGCGTGGCTTTGCTTCTGGACGGGTCAAACACTGCTGCGAGTAAACGAAGAGCACGCTCGCGTCTGGTTTGGACTCGCGTATTCGGCTTTCGCAACGGATCGTGACGAATCGGGCATGCGACTGGCAGCAGCGAGCAATGTCATCGCTTTAACACTTGAGTGGGCCGACCTTCAGCAGCTCGACTTGTGGATTGAACGTCATTCGGCAGTCGACGGTGAAAGAGCGATCGCGTTGACCGACCAATTCGAACCAGTGTTGTTGATGGGGTTGATTTGTGTTGCGCTAGTGCGTGGCTCGTATCCAGCGCAGTTCGACAGCGAGGCTGCGATTGCACGTATGCGAACGCTTCTGGCGTCGCCGAGTCTCTGGATTTCAGATGATCAGCGCCTCCAGGCGGCCACCATCCTGATCAAGCATGGTCACGCATTCGTCGAATACGAGTTGGCTCGTAACGTAATAATTGCTACACGGTCGTTGCCTCAATCGCGGGCCGGCGGAGCCTTGCATCGCGGACGTTGGTTCATAGCAGCAGCAGATACACAACTCGTTTGCGGCGATCCGATCCACGCGCGCGCCGATTTAAACGAAGCGCAGCTCCTGGCCGAACAATCGCAATCACCGCGATTGTGGTTTGAGTTCGGTTTTGCTTCCGCCGACCACTTCATGAAGGGTCACGATTTGCAGCTCGCTGCGAAGGAACTTCAGCGGCTGGAAGGCATCGCGACCACGGCACCGCCCACACAACGCGCCGAATACTCTCGTATGAGGGCACGCCTTCTTCTGTTGAGCGGCCAGCTAGCGGATGGGCTTCATTGGGCGCTAGAGGCAATACGCATGGCGGAGCCGGCAGGTCTGACTGGCGCGAGCATGCGAATGTTTGAAATTGAACTGATCTATGCCCTGACTGCCAACGATCAACTGGCTGCAGCGCTCCAGATTGTTCGTCAGCGCGAATACGAACCGCGCGAAGTGCGCCTATCTATTGAGTACAGCTTGCAGTTTTTGCTGAGCGGCGGAACTGACATCGAGTCACTGCGCATCGCCTTGCTAAATGCACGCCAAATTGGCTTCATCAACTTGATGGATAGAGCGCGTTCATCTCTGGCACAAATTTGCGAAGCAGCGTTGGCTAACCAACTCGAAAGCGATTTTGTGCTTCGAATCATTGAGACAAAGCGTCTAGCTCCACCGCCTTTGGCAGGGCCCCACTGGCCATGGCCTGTTCACGTCAAGACATTGGGCGGATTCCAGCTGGAAGTTCAGGGCCAGCGCTACCGTCCTTCACACAAAGCACAGGACAAGCCGCTGGAGCTGCTTAAACTGCTCTTGACCTGCCAAGCATTGGGACGAGATTCTGCAGAGAAAAATTGGATTGCCGAGCGAATGTGGCCGGATGCCGAGGTCGACAACGCGCGCAAGTCACTGGACATGACTGTGGGAAGACTCCGGCGGTTGCTAGCGCGTGATGACGCGATTCTCACCTACGAAGGACGACTGCAATTGTCGTCCGACGTGGTGTGGACCGACATACGTTTATTACTGCTTGCAATCTCGCATGCGCAGCTGCGACGCGACCGCTCCATAACGGGAAGATCGGGATCAAACAAAGAAGCCGCAGCAAGCATCGCCGCGGTGCTGCAGAACTACACGGGCGCATTTTTGGCGGACGAGGAAGGGCCCGCATGGCTGCTTGCCGGCCGAGAAGCGGTTGCCGCAAAGGTGCGCCATGCGCTCCTTGTAGCCGATGCGATGCTCGACGGTGACACAGCACTAATTCCAGCATTAGAGAAGGCATTTTCGGCCGATCCCACGTCTGAGGACCTGGCGCAAGCGTTGATGCGAACGTACTTGCGCGTTGGTCAGAACAGCGAGGCAGTACGCGTTTACCGCCGGCTGCGGGAAATGCTGTCGTTACTGTTGGGCATTGCGCCGTCGGCAGAATCGGACGATATTCGCAGTCGGGCTTACGAGTCCGAATCGAAAAAGAGCTTGCTTACCTAAGCACGAATCCAAAAGCGACTTCAAAAACAAACTTAAGGACAGATCATGGTGACCAGCACTCTGCTTACAAAATTGAAGGGCGCAGTAAGGGCAATTGAGGAAGCACCAACGTCGATGCAGCGCAGACCGCAAATTAAGAAAGCAAAGCAGGCGTTGACGTTGGCTATTCAGGATTTGGACGAAGCGCCCGGCCCGTCTCCAAACCCCAATAACTAACCTCCTCCTGAGTGCTAAGGGGATGATGAGTAACGGAAGAATACCGCAGTGGGCGCCAAACCCATACGCCCTCGCCGAATTGCTTCTCGACAAGCAGGAACTCGCGCAACTATACGAGGGCGGCGGCGAGGAAGCTGATGATTTCTTGCAAACCGCATACAACGCAGCGAGCAAAAAAATCACGATAACGGAGGGGGTTGAATTATTTCGACAGTTGGCTGCGGCCGTGCAGCGGCCGATGACGACTTCAGCGGTGCTTGAGCTTGTTGAAGCGAAGCAGGCCGCTGAAGTATTTTCCGTTGAACAAATTCGACGGGTGCTGCCGTACCTGGTGCCGCTGCTGGATGCCGAATTTGCAGTCCTCGAAAAAATGGACACACGCGGCGGACAGGCCCAGGGCACGTGGCTCGATGACGCGGGCCCGTTCATCATCGAAGAGGCTTCCTACCTGGATCCGATCCAAGGCGCGATCAGCGACTGCTATCTGATCTCGGCGATGATTGCCCTGGCATGGGTCAAGCCGCCGTCGTGGGAAACGGCCTTGCGCACCGTGCGCTTTGATCCGCCGAAGGAGCCCGCCTTGGAGTGGCAGTTTCACACCGAGCGCGGGCGCGAGCGCAACCGGCTCAAAATCTCCGGACGCCTTCCGGTGAGTTCGAAAAAAAAGCCGCGCTACGCGCGGTCGGTCTCAGGAGAATCGTGGCCCGGCATGTTGGAGAAGGCGTACGTAATGAAGATGCGCCCAGCCGATGCAAGCGGTGATGAGCCACAACTCGCCGATTATCAGGCCATTGAAAGAGAACCCGTTAGCATTTCACCGCCGCGCGCATGTCAGATTCTGGCGGGCGGTGCTCGCGATGGTGAAATTCTCGACAATCGGGCTAATGACGCAAAACTGCTAAAGCCGCGCTCCCGTCTAGTAAATGCAGTGGGAGTCGTACGCCTTCCCGTAATGGCGTGGACCAAGGACAACATCGGGGTCAAAAATCGAAAGGTGTGGGAGAAAACTGGGCTTTGGCCGAATCATGCATACGCGTTGCTTGGTGTGACCCCAACCAATCACATTGTTCTTCGTAACCCGCATGGGTTGGCGACTAAACCCCGCCGCGGTTACGCAAGGGGGATGTGGACGCCCAAGAACCGTGAACCCGTGGAACTGAATAAGAAAGGCGTGTTCGCGATTTCGCCGCCGCTGTTTTTCAACTATTTCGACAATATGGGATGGGTTGAATACAAAGCACCCGCCCGTGCTTCCCGCCCTCCATTGAAGAACAGGCGTTAGTTGACCCCTCGCGCCGGGGTGAACAACTTGCGCCGCTCAATTGCTTCTCGTTTGCGCTGCATTTTCATTTCAATCTGCGACCGTCGCACCATCGTGAAGCAGATCGTGCCCTCGCAAACGAGTTCCTGTTCATCGCTGGCCAAGACCCAGAATGTCGCTTCGCGGGCGCACAACGCGAGCACCCAGCCATGCACCGTAACCAGGGCGCCTTGCGGCAACGGCGCGCGATGCAGACACTGGACCGACGAGGCGACAACGACGTCCTCGAATTCGTTCAGATGCGATTGAACTTCGCGTGCACAGATCGATTCAAGCACGGCGACCAACTGGCCTGGCGCCATTGCGTCTCTTATTCCGCTTGCAGAGGTTCCGATGTCGGCTGCCGAACTCGATAAGTGGCGCAGCGTTCCTTGATCGGGTACGGTAAAAATCTCTCTGAAGAAGATCTGACTGATTTGGCTGTGATCCATGCTCTGCTCCTTAACTACGTTTGATCGGGTCGGTCGTGGAGACCCTTGCACACACTGTCACCGGCATTGAACGTGGTCGACGCCAGCCGTAGCGCAGTCGTTTGATCAGGGTTAGCGCGACAATTGACGATGAACCAAGTGTGTTGCACATCATCATGGCGGCTAGCAACGCATCGTTTGCAACGACGTACCCATACATAGCGGTGGCTGCATGGCTCAGCGACCAAAAAATCCAACTGGCCAACGAAATTGCATGCGCGGCGGAACGCTCGCGCACAATGGCAACCATCTGCGGAACGTAAAACAGCAACCGAAGTGCGCTGCAAGACGCATAGATTGTCGTGACGATGGCGGTTAGTTCGAGTGTCATTTGTGTATGCGATTCATCATTGCGATGCTTGCGGCTGATTAGGAACGGTGGGCGACGTTCGCTCACCGTTGTCCATAAGCCAGTTCACATTCAGATCGAGTCGGGGTATTCGCCCGTTTCGGTGCTCTCGCTGTTGGTTTCGGCGACGTCGGCCCGATTCAGCGCTGCGTGCTGCTCGGCCTTGTTCACCCCCCACCAAGCAACCAATTCGTCGAAGTCGCCATTGAATTTGGCACGCTTCAATTCCTCGTACGCTTCGCCGCAAGATGTCACCGGACTTCCGTCGACTCCGTAAGTCGTGACGATGTAATCGCAGATCCAGAACGCCTTTTCCAACTCCGCCAGGCGGCTCGTTATTTCGCTCGTCGCCACGTCCACGATCGGAAAATCTTCCTCGAAGACGTCATTCGCGTTCTGTGCGGCCGCGCCAGCGGCCGGTTGGATGCACAGCGCGAGTGTCATGGCAGATGAGGCAAATATTGATGTCAGTGATTTCATGGTTCTCTCCGGTTAAGTCCGGCATATGCCGGCATGGAGAGAAGCTTCGAGCCGCGCACCCCACTGATTGCCCACAGGTTCGAAAATCAGCCTCGAGGGCGCGAATATTCGGAACGGAAGTCGGGCGCATGACCCATAAAACAGAGCGGCCTTCGCGACCGCTCCATTCACGCCATCACAAACAACTCTCGACGTTCGATCGCGTCACACTTGGTCTGAATTTTCTTTTCAATCTGTGACCGCCGCACGATCGCAAAGCGGATTTCCCCTTCGCAAACGACCTCCTGCTCGTCACTCGCCTGCACCCAGAAAGTTGCTTCGCGATCGCCGATGCCAACGACCCAACCGTTGATGGTGAGCAACGCGCCCGGCGGGATGGGTGCGCGATGACGGCACTTCACTGATGAACCCACGACAGTTTCTTCGTCCCGTTCGAGGTGAGGCTGCATTTCACGCACGCAGATTGACTCGAGCACGGCGACCAAATAGCCGGTGGCCATTGCGTTAATCATGCCGTTTGCATACCCACGTCCGTGCGGCAGCGCGCGGAACAGGCATCGCACTGTTTGCTCGGCGGGGACGTTGTATGTCTCACGAAAGAAGATCTGACTTATCTCGCAGTGGTTCATGGTTAGCTCCCTACTTCGGACCGCGCGACGTTCCGGCAATCCAGGGTTCCGCTGCCAGACGTCATTTCGCGGTGGGCAACCGCCCTATTAAGGCGCCACCACCCAAGCATTTTTTCGGAGTCGCCGGCAAACTTGTTGCGCTTCAGTTGCTCTTTGACAGCCTCGCACTGCGCCGCCTGCCCCGAATCGAGGTCCGCCACGCTGGCCGCGTAGTCACACATCCAGAAAAGGCCTTCCAGTTCGGTTGTCTGACCTTCAGAACCTGGCGATGCCTCGGCATTCAGAAAGTCATGTTTGTCGGCCAGCGGCTCGCCAGCAAAGACTGGGTTGAGGCCCATCGAACACGCAACCATTGCTATTACGAACGCGCGCGGAAGTTTGCGCCGACAACCGAGCTGCAAAGCCGCGCGATAAAACTTCAAAGATGATGCTTTCATGTGATTCTCCATTTATCCGGCGGGCGCCGGGTGAAATGAAGATTCGTGCGGCACCCCCCACAGATTGCCCACAGGTTCCTAGTGTCCTGATCGTTGTCGAATATCCGACAAATTGACGGCGCGTTATCGTTGCAGCCCTGCACAGCCGCAGCGACTCGTCCATGCGCGTCCTTGTTGTCGAAGACGATCCAATGATTGGAGAAGCCGTTGTAGCCGGCCTCGGCGCCGACGGTTATGCAGTCGACTGGGTGCGCGACGGGCGCGCGGCGGAACTTTCGGTCGACACTCATACGTACGCCGTGGTTCTGCTCGACCTCGGGCTGCCGATGCGAGACGGCATCGACACGCTCAAGAGTTTGCGTGCACGCAAGGTGGATGTTCCGGTTCTGATCATCACCGCGCGCGATACGGTGGCCGACCGAATTGCCGGGCTTGACGCGGGCGCTGATGACTATTTGGTGAAGCCATTCGATCTGGACGAACTGTCAGCGCGCGTGCGCGCGCTGCTAAGACGCGCAGCGGGAAGGGCTGAACCTGTGCTCAGTCACGGCTCGGTGACCCTTAACCCGGCGACCCATGAGGTAAGGCTGGAAGGGCGGCCTATCGAGCTTTCGGCGCGCGAATTTGCACTGCTGCTCGCGCTTGCAGAGCGCGCTGGCAGTGTGGTCTCGCGTGCACAACTGGAGGAAAAGCTTTATGGCTGGAACGAACCCGTCGGCAGCAATGCGATCGAAGTGCACATCCACAACCTGCGAAAGAAACTGGGGGAGGCTCTGATTCGCAATGTGCGCGGGTTGGGTTACAAGCTCGACTGATGCGAACGTATTCGATTCGCCGCCGGCTGCTGGTCGCGTTGCTCGGCGTCCTGCTCGGCGCGGGCTTGATCGCCGCACTTGCAACCTACGCGTCAGCCCGCGGTGAGGTTGATACTTTCCTTGACGAGGAGTTGCGGCAGATAGCGCTGTCGCTGCGGGATCATGCGCAACTCGATCTTGCGCGCCTGCAGCGCGCCAGTGATGACCCCGATTTGCGCGCGCTAGTGCAAATCTGGGACCCGGCCTTCGAACGTCCCTACAGTTCGCGTGCGGTTGCTCCGCTGCCACGGTTGCTGGCCGAAGGGTTTGCAACAACCGAGCATGAAGGGCGATCGTGGCGAATTTATGCCACGCCGTCGGGCAAGCAAACAATCCAGGTGGCGCAGCCGACCGCTTTACGTGCCGAGCTGGCAGCGCGCAGTGCCGGGCGACTGCTGTTGCCGGTTGTCGCGCTGCTTCCTTTTCTTGGATTGCTTGGCTGGTGGATTGTTGGGAGCGGTCTGGCTCCCTTAACCGCCGTGGCACAGGCACTCACGCAACGCGACCCCGCGTCGTTGAAGCCCGTGACGACGCCGCAGCCATTGCCAATCGAAGTCCAACCCTTGGTCGAATCGCTCAACGCACTGCTGCAGAGGCTGGAAGCGGCATTCGATACGCAACGACGCTTTGCGGCCGACGCCGCGCACGAATTGAGAACGCCGCTGACCGCACTGACGCTACAGATTCAGCTCGCTGCGCGCGCGCAGTCCGAGCAGGAGCGCGCGATTGCGTTGGAACGAATGGAACAGGGCGTCAAGCGCGCGACGCGGCTGGTTCAGCAGCTTTTGACGATGGCACGGCTTGAACCCGAGGCCGCCAGCAAACCAACGGAGCCGATCGATCTTTCCGCGTTAGCACTTCTGGTGGCCGAGGAACTGCAGCCACTTGCAGCACAGCGCAAGGTTTCACTTGAAGTCAACGCCGCCGCCGCCCCCGCCTGGGTGCTGGGTCAGGAGGACGCCATGCGTATCTTGTTGCGGAACCTGATCGACAACGCCATTCGTTACACGGGGCTAGAGGGTCGCGTCCACGTGCATGTGCGCGCATCTGAAAGCGAAGTCAACGTGGTCGTCGAAGATAACGGCCCGGGTATATCCGTTGAAGAGCATGAGCGTGTATTCGACCGCTTCTATCGCGGGCGGGATGCAGCGCCGGGCGGCAGCGGTCTGGGCCTTGCGATCGTGCGGCAGATTGCCGAGCTGCACGGGGGCACCGTCGCACTATCTGCCGGGGTGCCCGGCGGCCTTCGGGCGGTGGCAAGCTTTCCAGCGGTGGTTGTGCCCGCGGCTTCTTAAGTTGCCCTTAAGTATCGGGAACTACCCTTCGTTTCACTTTGCTCGCTCGAGTAAAGCAGATTCAAAGATGCGCACCAAGCGCCGCACACCGCGGCGCTTTTTTTTGGGTGCCGTTGAAATACTGTTCGTGAAGAAACACATCGGCCGTTAAACATTGCGCGCGCGTGGCCGGACACGCTTGCGGGCGTTAGCCGGCGTCGCGCGGGCGTGAGCAGGCGGCGCTTTTAGAGCCGCGTCGATCAGTGCATCGGCCATCCAGCGCGCGACTGCCTGGACTTCCCGGTCGCTGCTGCCCCAGATATCCTTCAGCACGACATAGGGCTCGATTCCAAAAATCATTGACAGGCCGCACAGCAGCCGCCTGAATTCATTTTTCCGCATTCTGGCTCTCAGAGGAGCAGCAGTGCGGGTCAGGATCGCGACCCGGTGGCCTCTTCGGTACGGCTCTTCAGCCAGCTTCCCCGATCGCTCGAGCGCCCAATGCTCCAACGACAACTGCAGCGCTGCGCGCATGTGGGGTTCGAACTGCCTGAAGCGTGGAAAAGTCTTGGTAAACAGATCCTGCACCCGTTCGCGACCTTCGACTGCACGCGACTCGAAGCGGCGCACCGGCCCCAAACTTTCCCCGACAATCGCTGAAATCAGCTGGCCCCGGCTGGTGAAGTAGCGATAAGCCGTCGCGCGCGACACGCCCGCGGCTGCAGCAACCTCTGCGACCGTGACGAGTCGGCCGTCGCCGGCGAGTTCCATTGCGTGCTGCAACAACCGCCGATAAGTGCGCTCGCGGACTCCGGCCTCCGGGCCGGGAGCGGGAACGGTAGCCTGGACTGGGGACCGGGTCGGCATTGGTCCTACTGGACGGCAGTGGACGGACTCGGTATCGTAACTTCGTCAGTGAGACACGTGTCTCATTTTTTTTATCAGGCTGGCACTGAAGTTCCGCGATAGATCCCATCCAAAGGACAGCGAAGGAGACATGCGCATTGCCACTTATCAGTGGGGCGGTCGCCGCCACGTCGGCGTGTTGTCTAACGACGCGCGCGAAGTTACACCGGTCGATCTGAAGCGGCGCCAGGAGCAAGTGCAATCGGGCGGCGCGCTGGCGTTGATTGAACACCTTGCCGAAGGCAATGACTTCCCCTCTACCAACGGCACTCGCTTACCCCTATCCGCAATCTCGCTCGACGCACCTCTGCCACGTCCCCGACGCAATTTATGGTGTGTTGGCCGTAACTACCGCGCGCACGCAAAGGAGCTGCAGGGCACGGTATTCAAGGACGACGCCAACAGCGCAGCTGCAAAGATCGATCAGTGGCCGATCGTTTTCACCAAGGTGCCCGAGTGCGTCATCGCGCCTGGAGATCCGATCCGCCTCCCTGGACGCGCCGCGTCTGAACAGATCGACTATGAAGCGGAGCTCGCGGTGGTCATCGGACGAACCGGCACAAACATCCCCGCCGCACGCGCGATGGATCACGTGTGGGGTTACACGATCGTCAACGACATTACCGCGCGCAACGTGCAGATGCGGCACGTGCAATGGGACATGGGCAAGTCGTT
>JACCYC010000202.1 GCA_013696665.1 Burkholderiaceae bacterium
GATAGACGAGGCCGCTGTGAAGTAGCGTCACCTTGCCGGGCGTCAGTGGCGACGGGTCGACGTGCAGATTCTCAAAGCTCGATTCGTCGAAGCCGTTTTCGATGATGCGGACGCGATCCGCGCGGTCCGGATAGCGACTTCGGTACATCGCCGCCGCACCGTCGGTTACGAAGACGCTCGAGGTGGCACGCGCCATGGTCGATCGCTCGACGCGCGCGAAGGCGCGCCACGTTGCCGCGTCGGCAGGATAACCCTCCTCCATCATAGGATCGCGGAAGTCGGCCACCCAGGGCAGGCCGCTTGCCCGCGCAAGCACGCCGCCGATCAAGTGAGCGGTGGGGATCGGATAGGTGCTCCAGATTGCGTCCGGCCGGTACCGACGAATCAGCGCCAGGCCAAGCGGCACCGCACAGATTGCCCAGTTGACCCAGCGGTCGGGGCGGGCTAGGAATCCAGGAAATCGGCTCGCGACGGCCAAGTGCTTCGATGCATCGAGCGCCGGCGCGCGGTGCACTCGGACCTCGCGGGGAACTTCAGCCAATAGGTCCGTCGCTGTATTTTCGTACGCACTCGATGTTGCGGCCAACACAATCGGCTGCCAACCGTGTGTCGGCAGCTGCTGAACAAATCGCAGCGAGCGCTGCACGCCGCTGCTGCCCGCAAACGGCGGAAAATGGAACGCGATCATCAGAACGCTGAGCATCAGCGGACGCTAGGCTTTCTATGCGGCGGGTAGTGAGCGCGGAAAGTGCCTGCTTTAACGGGCCGCAACGCCTCGTTTCGTTGGCACCGTGTTGCGCAGGACCTCTATACTAGCCTGCGTTTATCGTCGCTTCGCCGCATTCGTCGGCTGCGCGCACGGCGCCATCGGAGAGATATTCCTGGATACTGGACAGCAGGTAGTTTCCTTGGTTGGATCGGTGCTGAACCTGGGTGAGCGGGCGGGCGACCTGACGCTGGACTCGCCGTTGCTCGGCGCGATTCCCGAATTGGATTCGATGGCGGTGGTCTTGCTGCTAACCGCGATCGAGGAGAAGTTCGGATTCTCGATCGACGACGACGAAGTCGACGGGACGACCTTCGCGACGCTAGGCCACCTTGTCGCTTTCGTCAGCCGTAAGAGGGGGCAATGAGCGATGGTTTGGCAACCGGTCTGTCCGAAAACGCGTTGCGCTTCGCAGTTGGGCGCGATTCAGCCCCGTCTTCACGCCGTCGCGCGATCGATCGCGAAGGCGCCGCACCAGAGCCTCCAAGCGAAACGCAAGTCGCGGCCGCCGCAGCCGGATCCAGCGCATCGTTTCCGAATGGGTTGCCAAGCTGCGCTTGTATTGCGCGTCGCCAGCTAGCAAATCGTAGGCATCGAAACCGTCCGCGATCGCGCGCTGGATGGCCAGCACGTGGCTCACCAGTCCCGGTTTGATTTTGGCGTCGTGCTCGTAGTTGAAGCCGCTTTGATAGGAATAAATCGTGCGTGCGTGAACGAGATTGTATAAGTACCCGATTTCATGTCCGCCTGCCGATACGCGTGACACGTGCACCCCGCCCGTCGGCCACTCTTGCTCGATCAGCCGGCGATGAAAGATCTCGAAGAATTCGCACCCGAACGCACCAGGCTTGCCGCGTGCCTGCCAGTAACACTCATGTAGCTTCTTGAGACGGTCGAAGAAGGCCAGCGCTTCCTCCGCGGACCGCGCGAATTCGATCTTGACCTCGCCGCGCTTGCCGTATTCCTTGAGTGCGCGCCGTACTTGATAACGCGTGTTCACGCTCAACCAGTCGAGCTGATTGTCGCCGCCGCCGCGAAGCTCGTCCAACCCGACAACGTACCAGGGGCGCTCGCCGAATGTGTTGACCGCCCAACCGAGCCGCGCGGCGATCTTCTCGTAGTGCGTTTCCGAGACGCTGCGATCGACGCCACTTAACACCCATTCATCCCAGTCGCCGCGTTTCTGCAATGCGAGCGCTACCTGCTCAACCACCTCGCCCGCCAGCGCTGGATCGCATAACAGACCATTGTGTTCGATGGTGACGCAATCGAGCGTCGCGTCGCCGGTTTCGTTCAGCAATAAGGCGCGCGCCCTGCCAAACGTGCCGCGAACATTGGCCCGACACACCATGCCCAAGGC
>JACCYC010000238.1 GCA_013696665.1 Burkholderiaceae bacterium
CCGTCGGGAATCCTGACGTCGGCGGGTGACATCGGGCCCGAGCTCGCCAAGCGCATGAAGGAAGAGTGGGAGACCAACTTTTCCGGCAACAACATCGGGCGCGTCGCCGTTGCTGGTGGTGGTCTGAAGTACGAAGCCATCGGCTGGCCGGCGCAGCAGACGCAACTGATCGAGCAACTCCGTTGGGGCGTCGAAGATATCGCGCGCGCGTTCGGGATGCCGCTTTACAAAATTGGCGCCGGGCCGGTTCCGACCTCGAACAACGTCGAAGCGCTGAACCAGCAGTATTACGACGACTGTCTTCAGCCCCACATGGAAGCGATCGAGCTCTGTCTGGATGAAGGCTTGGGGCTGACTGAAGTTCAGGGTCAGACACTCGGCACCGAATTCGACCTCGACAACCTGCTGCGCATGGATAGCGCGACGCAGATTCAAAGTCTGGCCGTCGGCACCGGCGCCGGCATCTACTCAATCAACGAAGCGCGATTCAAGCGCAACCTGCCTCCCGCCAAGGGCGGTGAAATTCCATACCTGCAGCAGCAGAACTGGCCGATTCGCGATCTGGCCGAGCGCGAGCTTCCAGGCGAGCAGCCGGTAGCACCTCCGGCGCTGCCGGCTCCCAATGAATCGGTCGAGCCTCCCGGAACCGCACAAGGGCCAGACCAAGCCCGCGCACTCACCGATGCACTGATAGCGAAGTTCTTCACGGCCAGCGTCAATGCCTGATGGTCGGGATGGGCGGGACGGCGCACACGGACTGCCGGGACGGCCGGGCCGCGTCGGACCTCCCGGACCGCAGGGGCCTCCGGGCCGCGACGGCATCGACGGCGAACCGGGGCCTCCCGGACGCGATGGCAGGGATGGCATCGACGGCGAACCAGGGCCACCGGGCGAGATGGGACTGCGGGGCGAACCAGGCGAGAAGGGCGACACGGGCAAGGACGGCGCCGTTCGCAAGCCGAAGCATTGGAACTTCGAAGTGATGCGCGACGCGCAAGGTTTTATTACTCACATTACGGCCAATCCGGTCGGGGTCAATAGCGGCCTAAAGGGCTGATTCAAGTTCTCTGATTTTTGCGAGGGCCATTTGCCATTCGTGATAGTAGGTGCCGTAACCGTGACCGCTGCCGGGTTGATTCTTGCCGCGAACGTAGATGCGCAAGTTGTCGATCGCGTTATTGGTTTTGTCTCCGTCCATGTGGTCGATGCACTCGACCGAGAGCAGTGGCCGGCCTAGGTGTTTCGCCATCACCCAGCGGTGTTCGGCGACGCGCGCAGCAGCAGGCGTGCTCATCGCGCGAAACATAGGCAGGTCGTTGAGATCAATACCAGCGACCGTGAGATTGACGTAGCCGTTGCTGGTCATGTGCTGGCCGTAACCCTTGCTGCGCACGTATCGAAGATGCCCGGCACGCAGAGCGGCAACGCCACAGGGCCGGCAGTGGCCAGAGAAGTTCTCGCGTTTCAGAAATTGTCGCAGTTGCCATAGCGGATACCAGCGCTCTTTGCTGCACGTGGGGCATGTGACTTTGGCGCATTTGGTGCCCTCGTGCCCGTAAAGCGAGCGCATCTCGTACTCCTTAGAGATGGCGGGATGCTGATCCATTGTTACCGGTGATTGCTGGCATCTGCGGCAGCGGCCGGTGAAGGTTTTGCGTTTAAGTGCGCGCGATAGCTCGGACACCGTAAGCCAGCGACGCGACTGACATTGCGGACACGTCACAGGCGCGCAATGCAGAGACTCATCGCCGCGTAGAAGTTTTCTTCGTTCGCTTCCGATTGCAGAGTGCGGGAGCGCCATTTTGGTTGTCATTAAGCGTTTTCCACATTATCAAACTTAAAGGGTAGCACATGAGCGCGTCCAACCTCCTTGAAAATGCGTTGCTTTCTCTAATTCTGGAAAACACGTCCACCGGATTGAACATCGGCGACGCCACCGGCTTGCGCGGATCAACTACCGCGGGTGTCGTTTACGTCAGCCTGCACACCGCCGATCCTGGCGAAGGCGGCTCGCAGAACACCACCGAGAGCGCCTACACAAGTTATGCGCGCGTATCCGTAGCGCGCTCGACTGCTGGCTGGACGGTTGCAGCGGGCGTGGCAGATAACGACGCAGCGATCACCTTTCCGCAGTGCGGCGTGACCGGCTCGACCGTGACCCACTTCGGAATCGGATCATCCGCATCTGCTGCCGGCGATCTGTACTTCAGCGGCACAGCCGCGTTGACCGTTTCGCAGAACGTGACTCCAAGTTTTGCCGTGGGCAACCTCGACATTACCTGCGATTAGCTGAGGGGCTATTTCACATGCGAATCAAGCTTTTGCAGGACATCATCGAGCCGACCGGCATCAAGGTCGTGCGGCATCAGGGTCGCCGCGCGGTGGTTTTCGAGAAAGATGTCGTCATCGATATGTCCGAATCCAGCGCGCGCAAATACATCGATGCAGGGCTCGGAGTCGAGGTCAAAGATGACGCCGCTGCTGAGTAAACAGCGCATGTCGGTCGAGATCGAAGGCGATCTGGTGAAGCTCACCATCGGCAACTCCGATATCCGCATGCCG
>JACCYC010000073.1 GCA_013696665.1 Burkholderiaceae bacterium
CGGCCGTGATAACGCCGATGGGTATCCGGGTCATGATGTGGGAGACGTCGGCAACGATCGTGCGCGAGGCCCCATTGATCGGTCACGGGCTCGGTTCGTTCCCGGAGGCCTATCGGCGCGTCGTCAGCGAGCGTCACAGCGGCTGGAAAGCGACGCTTACTGCGGACCCACACAACCAGTATCTGTTGATACTCGCAGAAGCCGGGTTGCTTGGGCTGACGGCGTTCGCGTGGTTGTTGTACTCGGCGACGGGACAGCCGGTGCGCGGACCCTTTAGGGTCATCGGGCTCGGTCTTCTACTGGTGTGGTGCTTGACGAGCCTGTTCAGTTCACATTTTCATGCGTTTAACGAAGCGCACCTGATTTCGATCCTGCTCGGCATGTGTCTTGCGCGCGAGACTGGCGCACGGGATCAGGCACTCAGCGCAGTTGCCACCGCTGAACGTACGTCCGCGTAACTCGGCCAGCCGTCGGCCGAGCCGACGATCGTGGCACGCGTACTCCAGGGCCGGGTTTTTTCAGCCTCGGTAACGCCGAATACGGCGATAAGCTTTGACCCGACCGCGGCGGCGACATGCGCTGGCCCGCTGTCGTTGGCGACCACCAGTCGTGCTCCTGCAAGCACGGCGGCAAACGTTCCAACATCCGATTCAGGCAAAACGATCGCGCTTGCAGCGGCGCCGCGCACAGCCGCTGTTTCGCCGGGACCCGGCATGGCCACGACAACATTGCGCTGTTGAACCAGCTCGTTACACAGGCGAGAAAAGCCCTGCCAGGCTTTCACCTTGCCGCGATGCACGCCGACAGCGACTGGACACAGCACGACATAGTGGGCGGACTTCGTACGCGCCCCGATTGCTTTACGCGCGCGCTCGGCGGCGTCCTCGCTAACGCGCAATCGAAAATCCAGCGGCGCCTTCGATTCTGTTCCGGTGACGGCGGATGCAAGCCGGTAGTAGTACTGAACCATATGATCATTCGCATCAACGGCGATTGCCCGTTGCAGCAACCATGAGCGGCCGTCACGCGCGTAACCCACCGAACGAATGCCGGCCAGCCGAAATTGAAGTGCAGTGCTGAAAGAGTTGGTCATCAGCAATCCAGCATGGGCGGCGAACGGCCGCAATGTTTGAACGCGCTGATAGTGCGAGCCGGATAACGCCACGGCAGGCCACGGGTACGCCCCGAAAAGGTCTTTCGTCCAGGAGGGCCCAGCCAGCGTGAGTTGATGGCCGAGTGCCGCTAACCGCTCAAGCGCGGGCAACGCCATGCACGCATCGCCCAGATGATTCGGAAGCCTGACGATCAGTGGCGTCACCGCGGTCGCCCTATCTGCGGCATGCGCATCGCATACACTGGAAGCCGACCATTCGAAGGGCATCGCATAGCGGAATTCTTGCACGCCATTTCATGACGAGTTCGCCCCGCCCTCAAACGCGTTTGCTCGATGATCCCAATTTGCGCCGACTGTTCGCCATGGTGCTAGGTCATCGCAAGGTGCTGGTCTTTGCGTTGGTTGCTACCACAGTTGCCGCCGCTACTGATCCAATTCTGGCCAAGCTCGCCGGCGAGTTAACCGATCGTGCGCTGCTCGAGCGCGGCTCGCGCGCTCTGATGTGGTTGCCGTTGGGATTTGTTGCCTTGTTCATCGTGCGTGGACTCGCAACCTTTACAAGTTCCTATCTGCTCAATCGAATTTCGCAGTCGGTCCTGATGAATCTGCGTATGACAATGTTCGACAACATGCTGCGATGGCCATCGTCGACCTTCGAGCAGATGCCTTCGAGCGTGGTCATCGCCAAGTTCGTCAACGAAGCGACCAATGCGCTGAATCTGGCTGCCGAAGTCTTGAGCACCGCGGTGCGCGACACGCTGATCGTGGTGGGGCTGTTGCTGCTGCTGCTGTATTACAACTGGCAGTTGACGCTGGTGGCGTTGGCGATCGCGCCGGTGATCGCTCTGACGTTGCGGGCGTTCAGCAAGCGGTTGCGCCGGCTCAACGTTGAAAATCAGGTGATGTTGGGAGAGATGACCCGCGCCGTGCAGGAGGTCCACGAGGGCCGACGCGTAGTGAAGATTTACGAGGGCGAAAAGTATGAGAACGAGCGTTTTCGGCACATTAACGCAAGGCTGCGCGGATTTGCAATGCGAATGCAGGTCGCGTGGTCGGCCTCGACGCCATTGACACAAATCGCGGGCGCTTTCGGTATCGCGATGCTGATGATGGTCGCGCTGTGGCAGGCGGGCGAGAGCCAGGCATCCGCTGGCGACTTCGTGACGTTTCTGGCAGCAGCGCTGCTGTTATTGCCCGCGCTGCGGCACCTGGCGGCACTGAACGGTCCCCTGGCACGTATGGCTGCCGCATCGCAAAGCGTGTTCGACATGGTCGACCTGCCGACCGAGGTTGACCGTGGCATTCGCAGAATCGAGCGTGCGCGAGGCAGGGTCCAATTCAGGGCCGTGTCGTTTCGCTACGCAGAGGCAGCGTCGAGCGCACTGATTGATTTCGAGCTCGACGTCTCGCCTGGCGAGGTCATTGCACTGGTTGGTCCCTCGGGTGCTGGAAAAACCACGTTGATCAATTTGATTCCACGGTTCATTGAACCGACCGCTGGCCAGATTTTGCTCGACGATGTGCCGATCAATGATCTGACGCTGGCCGCCCTGCGGCGGCAGATCGCGCTGGTATCGCAGGACGTCGTGTTGTTCGACGATTCGGTCGCTGCGAATATTGCCTACGGAGCGCAACGCGACGCACCAAAGGAGCGGTTGCGCGAAGTCGCCGAGGCGGCCTTTCTGACGCCGTGGGTGGATTCACTGCCGAAGGGTTTCGACACGCCGATTGGCGAAAGCGCAGTGAGGCTCTCGGGCGGACAGCGCCAGCGAATTTCGATTGCAAGGGCATTGCTCAAGGATGCGCCGATCCTGTTGCTGGACGAAGCGACCTCCGCGCTCGATTCGGAATCCGAGCGTTACATTCAAGCGTCGCTTGAACGTTTGATGCAGGGTCGCACCACGTTCGTCGTTGCGCATCGCTTGTCAACGATACAACGCGCGGATCGCATCATCGTGCTCGAGCAGGGTCGGGTGATCGAGGTCGGAACGCACCGCGAGTTGCTCGCGCGAGGCGGACTGTATGCGAACCTCTACGAAATTCAGTTTGCGTCG
>JACCYC010000268.1 GCA_013696665.1 Burkholderiaceae bacterium
CCCCCCTTGATCATCAGCGTTTCAAGATAGCCGTGCAACGCCGTCAGTGGTGTCCGCAAATCGTGCGAAACATTTGCGATCAGCTCGCGCCTCAGCTGATCGGTTTGCTTCAAGTCGTCTACCTGCTCGGCTATACGCTGCGCCATTTGCGCGAAGGTAGCCTCAAGCTGATCGATATCGTCGCCCGCAACGGTGGTCGATTGAGAGTCCGGCGCCGGCGCCGCCAGCGCGGCTCGGCGAAACTCCTCGACGCGCCGGTTGAGCTGGCGCAGGCGACGCGTGATCGACCAGAACAGCAGAAACCAGGCGAGCAGCAGCACAGCCGACAATAGAACTGCGAATAGCCTGGTGCGAAGAAGCCGGCTTTCGGCGAGCATGTCGGCGATCGATTCATACTCCTCGCCGCTCAGCACCACGTACAGGTAGGCTTCAGGCTTGCCTTGCGGCGGAATCGGCGCCGCCGAAAACACTTTGAGCCGCGACGGATCGCGCGGATCGTCTCCCATAAGCGGAAACATCGAGCCGCCCGCAAGAAATTCGCGCACCGGCGCGAGCTGTACTGTGCGGCGTTTGACGCGCTCGTCGGCAGCGGAGTACGTGAGAATGGTGCCGTCTTCATCTAGGAGATAGATTTCGATGTTCGGATTGACCGACATCAGGTTTGCGAAGAGCTTCGAGAGTGCACGCCGATTGACTTCGTCTCCCCTCGCGAGCTTGTTCGCATCGACAAGGTAGCGCGCCAGGTCCCGATTCAGTTTCTGGTTGGCTTCGTTGAGATGCGCCTGCGAGCCGCGAAACGTCAGCACGCCGTAGCCTGCAATGACCGCCACCAACGTACAAAAAAGCAGCAGCGCAAGCCTGCCTGACAGGGTGTGCAGCATGCGCGCCTGACGTTGCTGGCGCTACGGCGCAGCTGTCGAAAGATCCGGCACCAGTTGATAGCCGACGCCGTGTACGGTGCGAATCAGCGACGGACGCGCCGGATCCTTTTCGATCTTCATTCGCAGCCGGTTGATGTGCGTGTTAACCGTGTGCCGATAACCTTCGTGGCCGTATTTCCAGACGGCCTCGAGCAACGCGGTGCGGCTGTAGACCTTGCCCGGATGCAGCGCAAATTCCCGCAGCAGCGCGAACTCCTTGGCGCGCAGCTGTACCGGCTTCTCTGCAATCGTCACTGCTCTGCGCTCGGTATCGATGACCACACTGCCGACGCGAATCGTGGAAGGTGTGGCACCGTTCGATTGCGCCAGCGCCTCACCGCGGCGGCAGATCGCCTTGACTCGCGCCTGCAATTCTCGAACGCTAAATGGCTTCGTCAAATAGTCGTCGGCGCCCAACTCCAAGCCCAACACTCGATCGAGCTCGCCGGATCTGGCGCTGAGCATCAGTATCGGGATGTATCGGCTGCGGCGCCTGATGCGGCGGCACAACTCGATGCCGTCGATTCCCGGCAACGACAGATCGAGCGTAATCAGGCTGAAGCTTTCCTCGTTAGCAAGTTCTTCCGCGCGAATTCCGTCTCGCACCACCTTTACAGTGAACCCGCAATCGGTCAGATGCATCTGGATCAGGCGAGCGATGTCCTCGTCGTCTTCGATCACCAGAATGCTCTGATTCGGAATCACTTTTTACATGTACGCAAAGTTCCGTATGCAGCGTGTAAAGCAACTAACGCTCCCGCTGCGACCCCACTCCGTGCGTGTGATCAACATGTTAAGAAATTGTGATCTTCGCGGACTCCTGTCACCGATGGGCAATGGGATGCTTGAGTTGATAATCACGGAAAAACTTATGACTCCCTCATTTCGACTCAGTACGTTGGCGTGTGCCAGCCTAATCGCTCTTGGCGCAGCCGGTGTATCGCTGGCTCAGGATAAATCGATGGCCAAGAGCGACGCGGCGATGCCCAAACCCGCAATGGCTGCCGACGGCGTGATTGCCGCTTGGCCTGCCACCCCGAAGGAAGTGGCGATGAAGACGATCGCCAAGTACGGGCAGCCCAACGAAGTGACAGCCACGATGCTGGTGTGGCACGACAACGGGCCGTGGAAAAAGACCGTCGTGTTCCGGGAAGAGTTCAAGCACGATTTTCCGGTGCCGCACACCGATCTGATGCAGCAATGGATCGCATACAAAGTACCGCTCGATAAATACGACGACATGGCGCAGTACGACGGCAGCGTGGTGATCGAACGCACAACCGGCATGATTTCGGCGCGGTGCGATAAAGAAGAAGCCAACTTTCTTGCGATCAATCTCGCTCACGATGTGGCCACCGGCAAGCGCACCGCAACCGAGGCGCGCGCGTTTTACGCCGATACCGTGTCCAAACTGATGAAGGGTGAAAAGCCGCCGTACACGCAGAGCTTGCAGTTTCGCGCGCCCACGGGGACAGCGGATCCCGATATGCCCGCCAAGCGACCGAATTCGTAGGAACGCCGCTTGCTAAGCAACCACGACGCTAAATCCTCTCAATGACAAAGGAATCGATATGAGCTCTCACGGCCCTTGCAAACGCCGCATCTTCGTAAGCCTAGCTGCCGTCGGCATTGTGGGAATTCTTGCAAGTTGCGGAAGTTCCGACGACGGTGGCACGCTGCCGCCCAGCCTGCCGGTGGGTCCCGCCAACGCCGGTACCCCGCCGGCGCACACGCTCGGCAACGCGGCCAATGGCCAGACCGTGTTCCGCTTCGAGACGTTCGGCAACGAGTTCTTCTGGACCGATGCGATTCGTTTGCCGGCAGGGATGGTGGCGGCCAACGTCACGCCCTTACAAG
>JACCYC010000269.1 GCA_013696665.1 Burkholderiaceae bacterium
CCCTCAGCCACTGGAGCCCAGCTCGCGACCGTGTATGACTTGTCGGCTTCGAGCAAGCGTCCACCAACGCTCAGATCGCCGATACGTTTGCCAATCGAGGCGTTCGGATCAATCGCGTAGCTCAGACCGCCAACGCGCACCATGTCCCCGCCCTGCTGCAGATACGGATCAGGGTTGAACAGATTGTCGGCTACATCCTCAAGGATGGTCCTGATCGTTGCGCCGGTGAGTTGATTCAACGTCGTGGAAGGATATGTGATGGCGGTTTGATCCATCACATGCTCCATCAGAATTGGCTCGCCCGGCAGCAGCGAAGTGCCCCATCGGAAACCGGGTGAGAATGCAATCTCGGCACCGCGCACTTTCATCAGCGCATCGCAGATCAACTGGTCGAAGGTGCCGTTGAAATTGCCGCGCCGGTACAAGAGCCCTTCGGTAACCGCGAGCTTCTCCGAAAGCCGTGCTTCGAACGGTGCCCGCATCTGCTTGATGTAGGCCGCCATCGCGCGGTCGGCGGGTAGCAGATTGGAAAATACGGGCAGCAACCGGTAGCGGTAGTCGCTGACGCGCCCGCCCCTGACGTCGAGGTCGAGCACCGCCAGAAACTTTCCATTGCTGCCGGCGTTGGTCACGAGGGTCGTGCCGCCGGAGTTCTTTATCAGCGTCGGCTGCGGCACGCCATCGTGCGTGTGTCCACCGAGGATGGCGTCGATTCCGCGCACCTTCGACGCCAGTTTCAGATCGACGTCCATTCCATTGTGCGACAACAAAACGACAACTTTCGCCCCGTTGGCGCGCACCTCATCGACCATTTTCTGCATGTTCTCGTCCTGGATGCCGAAGCTCCAGTCAGGGACTAAATGGCGCGGATTGGCAATCGGCACGTAGGGAAATGCCTGCCCGATGATGCCGACGCTGACGCCGTTGATCTCCTTCATTGTGTACGGCGGAAACACCGGGTCACCGAAGTCAGCCGTCCTGACGTTCTGCGCGACGAAGTCAATCTGCCCCTTGAAATCCTTGTCGACTATTTCCTTTACGCGCTTCGCGCCGTACGTCATCTCCCAGTGCGCGGTCATCACGTCAACGCCGAGCAGCTTTTGCGCGTCGACCATGTCCTGTCCGCCGGTCCACAACGACGTGGCCGAGCCCTGCCACGTATCTCCGCCGTCCAGCAATAGCGCTCCTGGCCGGTCGGCTTTAATCAGTTTCACCAGCGTGGACAAGTGGGCGAACCCACCGACTTTGCCGTACCTCTTCGCGGCCTCGGCGAAATTAAGATACGTGAAGGCGTGCGCCTGTCGTGTGTTGGGCGCGATTCCGAACCGTTTCAACAGATGCTCGCCGACCAGATGCGGTGCCTTGCCGAAGGCCGGGCCAACGCCGAGGTTCACACTCGGCTCGCGGAAATGAACGGGCAACAGTTGCGCGTGACAATCGGTGAAGTGCAGCAGATGCACATTGCCGAAACGCGGCAGCGCGTACATACGCGCTGTCGAAGCCTCGGCTCCTAGCGCATCGCGCGACGCTATCGGCATCCCCGCCGAGGCCGCTACTGCGAGCACATGCAGGAATTCGCGTCGATCCACTATTGCTTTGACGAGGCGGGTGCGAAGCGCGAGAGCGCCGCAATATCCTCTGGAAACATTTCGCCACGATGCACGAAGACCAATTTGCCTCCGGCGTCGACGACATACATTTCGGGCAAGGTACGGTTGCGGCCAAACCAACGATCAACTGCGTCGGTGCGCATTGCAACGTTGAACGTGTACCCCTTTTTGGTCAAATACTCGCGCGCGGCTCGCTCGGTCTGGTCGATCGAAAATGCCAGGACCGTAATGCCCCGCTCTCGGTACGCCTCGTGCAGCTTCTGCACGTGCGAATTCTGTGCCGCGCAGAACGGGCACCACGAGGCCCATATCTGCACCACGACCACCCGGCCGTTCAACTCGCTCGCAGTCAGCGTGCGTCCGTCCAACAGTGCGACGTCGCGCCAGGCGATTGAGCTTCCGGGTTCGACAATCGTTTGCGCATGCACCGGGGTGATCGACATCACCAGCGCACCCGCCAGCGCCAAAAACGATCGGTGCAGCTGACCAACCACGGCGGAGTGGGCGCTACTTGTTGACCGGCGAATTCGGATCGAGCAGCAACGCCATTAAATCCTTCAGCTGCGCCGTCGTCAGAATGTTGGCGTCGCCGTAACGCGGCATCTGCGAACACGCGTTATAAGCATGCGAGTTCCACAGCTTGCCCCACGTATAAGTCACCACTTCCTTCGAATTGCCACGCAGCCTTCCATAGCCTTTCAGCGAGGGGCCGATATTGCCGAATGCGAGCTCCTGCGACGCCAACTCGTGACAAGCGTAGCAATTGCCGCCGGCGACCGTCTTGTCGTTATCGCTCCATTGCAGACCGACGCCGGTTTGCGCAATCCGCTCGCCTTGTTTGTAGTCGCCCAGGTATGCGCCGTCGGCCGGATACTTGACCGTTGCCAGCGCCTGTTTTTCGAGACGTGCGGCCACGTCCTTCGGCAGCTCCTTGCCGGTGAGCGAAGCTTCCGAACACGCTACCTGCATATCGGATTGTTTGAGTCGATCCAGCTTCGCGATACCGCGCTCGCGAAACGAGCTGTTGACGACCTGCAACGTTTCTTCGCGCGTAGGAGCGGTGTAAGTCGCGCAGCCGATAAGGACCGCGCTGCCGATGGCCAACACAGCCGCCAGAACATGTTTGCGTTTCATGTTCACCCCTCAGCGTTTGATCGACGGCGAATCCATCTTCGCGCCGTTGGCTTTGACACCCAGGAAGGTGATCAGGTCCACTGTGGCGGGCGAACCGAACACGGGTTCGGGCCAGCGCGCTTGACGAAAACAATCGTTCAGGCGCCACTGCATCGATCTCAGCGTGCCTTGCGACACGCGATACGCGGGCCACGTGGTAAATGCGCGCTCGGCGTCTTCCTTGACGTTTGCGATATTCGGCAGATCCTGCAAGCGGATGCGCTGACCGGTCACTCCGTGACAGCTGGCGCACGAGAAATCATACGGGCCCGCGCGCATATAGAACAACTGCTTGCCGCGATCGAAAGAAGCCTTTTCCTGCGGATGCGCTTGCGAAATTTTCACCGGCACGCCGCGTGATTGCTCGACGACGTAGGCTACCAGCGCTTCGATATCGGTCTGCCGCTGGCCGGTGCCCGAGAACGGGTTCTTGGTCGCCGTTGCGTGGTCCAGCCCCTGCAACGTCACCATGCAATGCACGACCCGGCTTTCGTAATCCATCACCTTGTCGGTGTCGGCAAAGTGGCGCGGCAACTGCGCATAAGCGCCCTTGACCACGCCGGCTCCGAGGCCGAGATCGCATTGTTCGAGCGATGCCTTCTTCGGGCCGCGCTTCTCCTTCCACAGCGCTTCGCCGCGCGCAACCACCAGCTCGGCCGGGTTGCCGTCCTGCAGCAGCTGGCGATAGCGCGCGATCGCGTCGGCGGTGTCCTTTTGCGCCAGGCTCGCGGTGCACGACAGTGCCAGCGCAGCACCTGCCAGCAACGCGCGATTGATTCCCTTCATGTTCTCGTCTCCCTGCTTGAAATGGTTTGCCCGGCGGCCGCTCTGCGGCGGCATCGCCCGCTAGCTGATCATTGCTTCGTCGGTGCGCGTCTCGCCTTTGTTGTCGACCCATGTCACCGTTAACTTGTCGCCCTTTTTACCGCCTTTGAATTTGAACTGCAGGTAGGGGTTCTTGGCGACCGCCGGGCCCCATTCGGCGCTCAGCACCGGCTTGCCGTTGTGACTGACCGTCACGTTGGAAATGAAGTGGGCCGGCACGACTTTGCCGGCCGAGTCGCGGCGCTGACCGGTTTCCATTTCATGACTCATCAATACCCGCACGTCGACACCGTCGGGCTGCTCGGTCGCGCGAATTCTCATCGGATCTGCCATATCAACTCCCGTTTGTTATCCGCCGCAACCGCCAAGGGTGACCTTGACTTCCTTGGTGGCCACATAGAACTTGTTATCGGCCTTTACGACCGCGTGCACGTTCGAGGTCTGGCCCATCTTGATGCGCGTCGAAACGTTGGCTTCGGTTCCGGCCGGAATCGCAAACCCCGCGGCGAGCGAGCTCGGATTTTTTTCGACCAAGATGTAGACGTTCTGTGTGTTCGGAATCTTGCTCGTCACGCCCACCGGAACGACCGCGCCGTTCTCAGCGATATCCGGCGCGGTGATCGAAATGTCTGCGCTTTGCGTAGCGGCCGGCCCGCCGAGCGCCTTGACGGCTTCGTCAAGTGTCTTTGCTTCAAACGCGGTTTTGTTCCACGCTTGCTGCTGCGCCAACGCCTCGTCGGTGCTGATGAGTCCCGCGGTGGCCAGCACGGCCAGCACTCCGCTTAGCTTCACGAATTCTCTGCGATTCTGATTCATCGAAATCTCCCTGCGACTGAGTACTGAATAATTCATAACCAAACGCTGAATGTAACAGTGTGATGACCACATACTTCTGCTGCTCGGGATAACCCTATCGCTAAAAGTTATTTCGCTCCGGCGGCGAGCCAGTGCGCAATCGTGTCGGCGTCGTTCTCCTTCAACCCCGCCTGCGGCGGCATTGGGATCGCGCCCCAAACGCCCTGCCCCCCCTCTCTCATTTTTTTTGATAGATACACCTTTGCATCGGCACGCCCCTCGTACTTGGCCGCGATTTCATTGAAGCCTGGGCCGATGATCTTGCTCGTCATGCCATGGCAGCTCGTGCAGGCGTGCCGCGTGAGCAGATCCGACGGATGCGACGCTGCTGCAGTCGGAGCGGTTGAAGTGCCGGTTTTGCCGACGTCGTAACGCGCGGTGTCGATTCCGCGCATCGGACCGAGCGGCCGCTTTTGTTGCGCCAAGTTACCGTTCTGGTTAAGCGCGAACTCCGGCATTTCGGACGCGATCGTCACCTCTTTGGCGCAAGCCTTCATGCACAAACTGCCCTGCGCATCGGGCCGGCCATTGACCCGTCCCAGTCCGTGTGCCGTCGTGAACCCGTTGCGATTCGGCATCTGCACCGTGAGCAACGTCTTTTCGTTCAGCTCGTAATCGCCGGCGACGATTTCGTTCAGGTGCAGCATGTATGCCGTCACCGCATAGGTTTCGTCGACGCTCAGCGACTGCGGATTGGTCCACGGCATTGCACGGAAAATGTAATCCCAGAGGGTCGTTGCGTAGTTGAGCTTGGTGCCAAGCGTGCGCAGCCCGTCGGATTGCCGCAGCATCGACGCACGGCCGGTCTGCAAGTCATCCTTGCGTACACCACCCGCGATCGGCATGTAGCGGTTGCTTTCGCCGAAGGTGCCATGACAGCTTGCACACTGCGCGTCGTAGATCTTCTGTCCCTGTGCGACGGTCCCCTTGCCGATCTTGAGCCCGTGCCCGTCGGGGCGCACGTCGATATCCCACGCGGCGATTTCCTGCGGCGTCGGTGCGCGGCCGAGGCCATAACGCGCAGCCTGCTGCGCGCCAGCGGGCAGACTCGCGCTCATCAATGCGAGCGTGAACAGTGCGCTAAGCGACTTGAACATTCCACACTTCGCCGTCGGGTTGAACGCGCCAGGTCTGCACCGCGTTGTTGTGATAGATCGAGCGCACGCCGCGCACCGCGCGTAGTTGATGAATGTTTGGCTGCACGTGGCCGGTTTCATCGACCGCCCGGCTTTGCAACAGCGCCGGCGCGCCGTCCCAATTCCAGTCGAGCCTGAATCGTGTCAGCGCCTTGCTCAACACCGGCTCCTGCAAACGGGCGGTTTGCCAGTCGCGCCCGCCGTCGACCGACACGTCAACACGCTTGACCTTACCGCGGCCCGACCACGCGAGACCGGTGATCTCGTAGTAGCCCTTACCAACCAGCTTCTGCCCGCCCGACGGCATCGTGATCACTGACTTGACTTCCTGCACTCCGGAGTACTGGCGGTGCATGCCATCGGGCAGAAGATCGATGTAGTGCAACGACTCTTCGCGCGTGTTCCACGGCTTGTCGCCGACTTCGAGTCGGCGCAGCCATTTGACGCTCGACACCCCTTGCACGCCAGGCACCAACAGGCGCAGCGGGTAGCCGTTTTCGGGCCGCAGCATTTCGCCGTTCTGCCCGTAGACGACCATTACGTCGCTCAACGCGAACTCGATCGGAATCGTACGTGTCAACGCCGAGCCGTCAGCGCCTTCGGCCAATACGAACTTGCCCTGCGCGCGATCGACGCCGGCCTCGTCAAGTAGTGTCGACAGCAACACTCCCGTGAATTCGCTGCACGCGATCATGCCGTGCGTGTACTGAACTGTCGGCACGGCGACGTTGCCCCACTCCATGCCACCGTTGGCACCGCATTCGATGAAGTGAATTCGCGACACCGATGGAAACCGCATGATGTCGTCCATCGTCAGCATCAGCGGCCGCTTGACGAGGCCGTGGATCATCAGGCGGTGTTGCTGAGGATCGACCTCCGGCATGCCCGAGTGATGGCGCTCGAAGTGCACACCGCTCGGCGTGATGATGCCGAACAAATTTTGTAAAGGCGTAAAGCTGATGCTGGCCTGCGGCTGAGGCGTCAGCCCGGGGCTCTGCCGGCGCTGCACATTGGCTTCATGCTTCGACGGCATGCCGTAGCCGGTAGTGACCACCGGCGCACCGAGCGAACGGGTCCACGGCGGAACGAGGGTCGGGTCAGTGCGCGCCTGGGCGAATGCGCTGCCGGTTACCGCCAGAGCGCCCGTGGTTACGCTGTTGCGAATGAATCCCCGCCGCGACTGCGACGGACGCAGCTGCGCGGCAGCCAGATGCCCTTCGGGCGCCGGCACCACGCGCCCAGCCATCGCTTTCATGCGCGCTGCATGAAACGCTTCAGCGTCCGATTCGACACCGACTCCTGGTCCAGCTGGCTTGCCATCTGAATGCACGCCGTGCGGCACAACGTGACGATGTTTCGATCGGCGATCGAATAAAACGTCATTGCCCCCGCGCGCCGCCTCTTCAAAACCCTTTTGCCATACATCAGGTTCAAATGCCGCGA
>JACCYC010000276.1 GCA_013696665.1 Burkholderiaceae bacterium
TACCGCGCGTTCGGCGTACCGGGCCTCGGTCTCAAGCGGGGCCTGGCCGATGATCTCGTCATTGCGCCTTACGCATCGGCGCTCGCGCTGATGGTGGCGCCAGAAGCTGCGTGCGCCAACCTGCAGCGGCTCGCCGAAGCAGGCTTGTACGGCCGGCTCGGGATGTTTGAAGCCATCGATTACACCGCGTCACGGCAGCGGCGCGGCGAGACGAGCAGCATCGTGCAATCGTTCATGGCGCACCACCACGGCATGAGTCTGCTTGCGTTTTCGCATGTGCTGCTGGGCAGGCCGATGCAAACCCGGTTCGAAGCGGATCCGCTGTTCAAAGCCACGCTGCTGCTGCTGCAGGAGCGCATACCGCGCGCAACACCTTTCTATGCGACCGCCACGATTGCGTCCGACCTCGGTGTGGCCGGCACGGTCGACGAATCTCCAGTGCGTGTGCTGACAACGCCACAAACGCCAGTGCCCGAAGTGCACCTAATGTCTAATGGGCGCTACCACGTGATGGTGACGAACGCCGGCGGCGGTAGCAGTCGCTGGAAAGAATTCGCCGTGACGCGCTGGCGCGAAGACGCAACCTCCGACAACTGGGGAACCTTCTGCTATCTGCGCGATATTGCGAGCGGGCAATTCTGGTCTACCGCATACCAGCCCACGCTGACGCAGACCGACTACTACGAAGCCATTTTCACCGAGGGCCGGGCGGAGTTCCGCCGCCGGGACCTCGCCATTGAGACGCATACCGAGATTGTCGTTTCGCCCGAGGACGACATTGAGCTGCGGCGTGTACGCATCACCAACCGCGGCCGCGCGCGGCGTTCGATCGAAATCACAAGCTACGCCGAAGTGGTGATGGCACCGGCGGCCGCGGATGCACTTCATGCGACCTTCAGTAATCTGTTCGTGCAGACCGAGATCATCGAGCAGCGCTCGGCCATCGTATGCACACGGCGGCCGCGCTCGCGCGACGAACACACGCCATTGTCCTTCCAGCTAATGACCGCGCACGCTGCCGACGCTGAATCGGCTTCGTTCGAAACCGACCGCGTACGATTCATTGGGCGCGGCGGCACCACCGCTGCACCCCGCGCGATGTTCGACCGCGGCGCTCTGTCAGGTTCGCAAGGATCCGTGCTCGATCCGATCACGGCAATTCGCCGTCGTATCGCGATTGACCCCGGTGAATCAGCCACGGTCGACATCGTTTCGGGCGTCGGCGACACGCGTGATGCGGTGCTTGGTCTGATCGAGAAGTATCAGGACCGCCGGCTCGCGGATCGCGTTTTCGATCTCACCTGGACGCATAGTCAGGTGGTGCTTCGGCAACTCAACGCCACCGAAGCCGACGCGCAACTCTACGGTCGCCTCGCCAGCTCGGTTCTGTATGCGCATGCATCACTGCGAGGGAACCCGAGCGTTCTGCTGCGAAATCGCCGTGGCCAATCGGGCCTGTGGGGGTATGCAATATCAGGTGATCTGCCGATCGTCTTGCTGCAGATCTCAAAGGCAGAAAGCATCGACCTGGTGCGGCAGCTGGTGCAGGCGCACGCGTACTGGCGGCTCAAGGGTCTCGCGGTCGACCTTGTGATCTGGAACGAAGACCACGACGTGTATCGCCAGCAACTGCAGGAACAGATTCTCGGTCTGATCGCGGCCGGTGTCGAAGCGCACTTTGTCGATCGCCCGGGCGGAATCTTCGTTCGGCACGCCGAGCAGATCGCCAACGAAGATCGGCTGCTGTTCGAATCGGTGGCGCGCGTAATGCTGTCAGACACGCGCGGGACGTTGATCGAGCAGATCAGCCGGCGCGTGCCGCTCGACGTCAGGGTGCCCCGTCTGACGCCCACGCGCGCATATCGACCCGAGCCACCCCCTGCGCCCGTTCTGGACGACCTGATTTTGTTCAACGGCCTGGGCGGATTTACGCCTGACGGGCGTGAGTACGTCATCGCTGCGCCACCGGGCAAGGCGACGCCCGCGCCATGGGTGAACGTGCTGGCCAATCCGCACTTCGGCACCGTGATATCCGAGCGCGGAAAGGCTTATACGTGGAGCGAGAACGCGCATCTTTATCGCCTGACACCGTGGCATAACGACCTCGTCGGCGAAACCACCGGGGAGGCGATATACATCCGCGACGAGGAAACCGGCCACTTCTGGCAGCCGACATTGTCGGACGCATTCAGCTCGGTGCACACGGCACCGACCGTTACGCGTCATAGCTTCGGCTACAGCGTGTTCGAGCACGTCGAGGACGGCATTCACTCCGAACTGACCGTGTTTGTCGCGCTCGATGCCGCGGTCAAATTTTCGATGCTGAAAATCAGCAATCGCTCCGACCGGCCGCGTCGCCTGTCAGTGACGGGTTATGTCGAGTGGGTCCTTGGCGATCTGCGCGCGAAGTCTTCGATGCACGTCACCACCGAGGTCGATTCGAAAAACGGCGCACTCTATGCGCGCAACGCCTACAACACGGAATTTTCCGACCGCGTGTGTTTCTTCGATGTCGATGATTCGGCCCGCACCGTAACGGGCGACCGCACCGAATTCCTTGGGCGCAACGGGACGCTTCGCAATCCCGCATCCCTGCGCCGTACACGATTGTCCGGAAAAGTCGGCGCCGCGCTCGATCCGTGCGCCGCGATGCAGGTCACATTTGACCTGGTGGAAGAACAGCAGCGCGAGATCGTATTCAGGCTGGGAGCAGCAAACAGCATCCCAGCGGCAAGCGCGCTGGTGCAGCGTTTTCGCGGCGTGACGATCGCGCGCGCATCGCTCGAAGCGGTCATCCGCTACTGGCGCGACACGCTGGGCGCGGTACAGGTCGAAACACCCGACGCCGCGCTCAACGTCCTAACCAACGGTTGGCTGGTCTATCAGACGATGGCCTGCCGGCTGTGGGCACGCAGCGGCTATTACCAATCGGGCGGCGCTTACGGCTTCCGCGA
>JACCYC010000282.1 GCA_013696665.1 Burkholderiaceae bacterium
CCGCGCCGCGCCGCATCCAGCAACGCGACGCAGTCGCTCAACTCGTCGCGCGACAGCGGGAACAGCCGGCCTTTTGGAGTTCCACCGACCGAATGACCCGAGCGGCCCACGCGCTGCAGCCAGGCGCCGATCGACCGCGTCGTTCCGATCTGGCACACCAGATCAACATCGCCAATGTCGATTCCAAGCTCGAGCGAGGAAGTTGCCACCAGTGCGCGCAGCTCGCCGCGCTTCAATCGTTGCTCGGCGTTCAATCGCTGCTCGCGCGCCAGACTGCCGTGATGCGCAGTGACATGTTCGCTGCCCAGCCGCTCTGACAGATGGCGCGCGGCGCGTTCGGCAAGCCGGCGGGTATTGACGAATATCAGCGTCGTGCGGTGTTCGCGCACCAGCTCCGCAAGACGGTCATAAACCTGCTGCCAGACTTCTCCGGACATCACCGCTTCTAGCGGCGACAGCGGCAGTTCGATCGCGACGTCGCGCTTGCGCACATGGCCGGTGTCGACGATCGTGCAATGCGTGCTCGGACCTACTAGAAATTTGGCGATCTCATCGATCGGCTTCTGTGTTGCGGACAAGCCGATCCGAACCAGATCGTTTACCGCCAGCGCCTGTAGCCGCTCGAGCGACAACGCCAAATGCGCGCCGCGCTTGTTTGGCGCGACCGCGTGGATTTCATCGACGATCACGGTGCGGGTGGTGGCCAACATCTTGCGGCCCGACGCGCTGGTCAGCAGGATGTACAAGGATTCCGGTGTGGTTACGACAATGTGCGGCGGTCTTCGACGCATCTTTTCGCGCTCCGCCTGTGGCGTGTCGCCGGTGCGCACCACCGTCCTGATGTCGACATCAGGGAGCCCGAGTCGCGCGAGTTCAGCGCGAATACCAGCGATCGGTGCTTCGAGATTCTTCTGAATGTCGTTCGACAACGCCTTTAGCGGCGACACGTAAACAACATGCGTCGCATCGGTGAGCCCGTGCTCGACGCCATCCCGGACCAGCGAATCGATCGCGGCCATGAATGCCGCCAGCGTCTTGCCTGACCCTGTCGGCGCCGCAACGAGCGCGTGCCGGCCTGCCTTGATTGCCGGCCAGGCTTCGACCTGGGCGGGCGTAGGCGCCGCGAAGGCGGAGGCGAACCACGCGTGCACCGCCGGATGAAACAACTGCAGAACGCTGTGCGACATTTGGCTGCCTATAAGCGACTCCGCAACACTTGCATTGGCGACAGTGACATTCAAGGCTCTGTCACCTTCAGCCGTCCGTTGATGACGAACCGGCCGTTGCCATGCGGGGTGACTACCAGCATTTCGGCGGTATCCAGCGAAACGCCGGTGAGTGCTGCAATCGTGGCGCCGTGAGAAACGAGCACACGATTAGCCGCCTTTGGCGCGGCGATCAGGCGCGGCATCTCGCGCAGTTGCCGATCACGATTTTGCGGATGAGTAAACAAGTTGCTGAGAGCCGGCTCGACGTCCGCTTTTGCAAATGCAAGGTTGGCGGTTTCCAGGCATCGGCACCACGGGCTCGACAGCACCTGCTCAATCACAATCGCGCGGTTGCGGAAGGCGGCGCCGATTTGACGCGCGTCGCGCCTACCATCATCGCTCAAATTGCGCTGCGTGCTGCAGTCGTCCAGACGGAAGCCGGGCGGATCACCGATGCCCGCCGCAGTGACCGCATGACGCATCAAGACAACACGTCCGCCACCCTTCAGGAGGTTCCAGAGCGTTTCATCAGCGCTAGCGGGCGATGCCAGGGCCACTAGCGACGCAAAAACGACGCCAATCACAAACCTGGTTTTGTCGATCAAGTGTTCCATGGTGTGCGGTGCGCGGGTATGCCAGTTGCCGATTCATCCGCCTCGATCATGGAGGCACTATGACAGACAAGCCTACGCAGCAAATGGCGGACCAAAGCAACACCGAAAAGCGTCCGGAGGACTGGACGACCGGAGATGAATCGATGACCGGCGCGCAGCGCTCGTATCTGAAAACGCTGTCGGAGGAAGCGAAGCTGCCGTTCGATGAGTCATTGACCAAGGCGCAGGCGTCCATACGCATCGATGAGCTGCAGCAAATCACCGGGCGTGGTCAGCCGCGCAAGAGCGACGAGGCGCAAACGACCGAGTCCGGCCAGGCCGAAGCCGATGGGCAGGGCGCTGAAGTGCGCGGTGTATCGGATCGATAGAATCAAGACCGACTTCACGCCAAGAGCGATCCGGTGAACCCATGACGCATTCGATATCAAGCCTTAGTCGGCGCAATGTAGTTGCAGCGGCGGGTGCCCTGGCAGTCGCACCGTGGAGCTCGGTGTGTGCGCAGGTCTATCCGTCGCGCCCGGTGCGGTGGATCGTGCCGTATCCCGCAGGTGGCGGATCTGATTTTCTCGCACGCACTGTGGCAGTGCAGCTGGAAAAGCAGATGAGCCAGCCGTTTGTCATTGAGAACCGGCCGGGTGCCGCCACGATGATCGGTGCGGAAGCGGTCGCGCGGTCGACCGCCGACGGCTATACCGTGCTGAGCGGCGACAACGGTACTTTTGTTTTCAACACCGCGCTGTACAAAAAAGTGCCATATCACCCGGTCAAAGATTTCACGCCGATTGGTCTGATGGCGCGCTTTCCGCTGATCGTGGTTGCCAACCCGGCGACCGGCTTCAAAACGATGCGTGATCTGGTCGATGCAGCGAAAAAAGATCCCGGCAAGCTGTCGTATGCCTCGGTCGGCGCTGGCAGCCCGCACCACCTTGCAATGGAGTTGATCAAGGAGCGCACCGGTGCCTTCATCGTGCACATTCCTTACCGCGGTGCTGCACCCGCTGTGCAGGATGTGCTCGGCAATCAATTACCTTTGATGGTGATCGATACAGCGGTCGGATTGCCGCATATTCGCTCCGGCAAGCTGGTCCCCCTCGGGGTACTGAGTCGCCAGCGTCTGGCGGCCTTGCCGGCGGTGCCGACCCTGGAGGAGCAGGGCATTCGCGATACCGAGGTCTATGCGTGGCAGGGCATGGTAGTGCCCGCCGCGACGCCGCGCGATATTTCGGCGCGTCTTGCGACGGAGTTGAATCGCGCCATCGCGACTGCTGACGTGACGCGAAAGCTGCAGGAATTCGGCCTCGAGCCGATTGCGGGTACTCCAGAGCAGATGGCGGCGTATATCAAGAGCGAAACCGCGCGCTGGCATGCGCTGATCAAGCAGCGAAACCTTACGCTGGATTGACCGTCTGCTAAATCATTCCCAGTGGGCGTTTGCGCGTGGGCGGTGTGAAGCGCGCATCAACGGCCGCTAGATCCTCGGCCGTAAGTTCGAGTTGCGCGGCAGCGTAGTTTTCACGCAGGTGTGGCGCGCTGACTGCTTTCGGGATTGCAAGCATGTCGGGCTGGCGCAATACCCACGCCAGCGCCGCGGCCGATGGGCTGACTCCATGGCGCCTACCAATGCTGTCAAACGTTGCGTCGCGCGCCAGCGCTCCTTGATCGATCGGTGAGTACGCCAT
>JACCYC010000290.1 GCA_013696665.1 Burkholderiaceae bacterium
GCGCGGAAACTCCTCGCCCTGTCGTTCGGCGGTGTCAATCGCAAGGCCGCGCGCCGAGGCCCCGTAGCGCTGGCCTTGCCCCAACGCGCGAAAGTAGCTCGCGCCAAGAAACGACACCACTTCATCCTTGTAGCCTGGAGCACCGGGCACGGGATTCAGAGGAAAGTGAACGCGAAACCCAGCGAAGCCGAGCTTCGTCAGCTGGGTTCGATCCAGCTTGTTGGCGCCGTAGTCAAACGCTGCTGGATCGAACGCGATCTCTCGTACTTCGTTGCCGACAACCTCGTAAATTCGCACCGGTTGGTCGAAGATCCCACCGAGGTGGAAAAATTGAACTTCGAATGGCAGCTTCTGCGATCGCCACAATGACATCGCAGGGCTAAATCGAATGTCCCGGATCTGGTCGTAGCCGAGATCCTTCAGCGGTTTCGGGAGCACAAACGGTTGCTTTGCGTACGGCCGGTTGGCCAGTTCACGCGCCCGCCGATCGACATCCGAAAGTCCGAAAGCATTGACCGCCGACGTCGCTGCAGCCAGTAAAAATGCAGTCGCTGCCAGCCTCAAGGTCTTGATCATTTGAATTTGTGCGCGCCGAATGGCGCTGTTTATGCGAAAGCAAAAGCGGGACCTGATATTGGCGGCTGCCGGATGCGGCCGTGCGGGATGTAATGTTGCTTGATCCGGGGAACATCCAGGAGAAGTCATTCGATGCGATTTGTGCAATGGTCAAACGGTCAAAAGGTTCCTGCACTTGGGCTTGGAACGTGGCGGATGGGCGAGAGCCCTCGGGCACGCAAGAACGAGGTCAAGGCCGTGATGCAGGCTTTCGAAATGGGCTACCGGCTGATCGACACCGCCGAAATGTATGGCGACGGCGGCGCGGAATCGGTCGTCGGCGAGGCGATACAGCTTGCGATCGGCGCCGGCAGCGTTTGCCGCGAGGAATTGATCGTCGTTACGAAGGTGTTACCTAGCCACGCTACCCGCGACGGCGTTGTACGTGCGTGCGAGCGTTCATTGAAACGGCTAGCGATTGACACCGTCGATCTGTATCTGCTTCATTGGCGCGGCGCCACGCCACTGAAGGAAACGGTAGCCGCGTTCGAGCAATTGCGGGACCAAGGCCGAATTCAACAATGGGGCGTCAGCAATTTTGATAAATCCGACATGCAGCAGCTGTGGTCATTTGCGGAGGGTCCCCGATGCATCGCCAATCAGGTCTATTACTCCGCCAGCGCACGCAATGCGGAATTTGATTTATTTCCATGGCATCGTGAACACAGCGTCGTCACGATGGCGTACTCACCGATCGATCAAGGAGCGCTGGCGCGCGACGCAACGTTTGACAGCATTGGTAGGCGCCATGGAGTCAGCCCATCGGCCGCGGCGCTGGCGTGGGTATTGCGCCAGTCCGACATGCTCGCAATCCCGAAAGCAGTCAGCGCGGCACACCTGCGTGAAAACTACGTTGCCGCGCAACTCGAACTTACGGCCGAAGATCTAGCGGCCGTCGATGCGCGCTTCCCACCGCCCGCGCGCAAACGCCCATTGGCGATGATCTAGCAGACGGTCAATCCAGCGTAAGGTTTCGCTGTTTGATCAACGCATGCCAGCGCGCGGTTTCGCTCTGGATATACGCCGCCATCTGCTCTGAAGTGCCCGCAATCGGCTCGAGGCCGAATTCCTGCAGCTTTCGCGTCACGTCAGCAGTCGCGATGGCGCGATTCAACTCCGTCGTAAGACGCGCCGAAATGTCGCGCGGCGTCGCGGCGGGCACCACCATTCCCTGCCACGCGTAGACCTCGGTATCGCGGATTCCCTGCTCCTCCAGGCTCGGCACCGCCGGCAAGGCCGCCAGACGCTGGCGGCTCAGTACCCCAAGGGGGACCAGCTTGCCGGAGCGAATATGCGGCAATCCGACCGCTGTATCGATCACCATCAAAGGTAATTGATTGCCGAGCACATCCTGCACAGCGGGTGCAGCACCGCGGTACGGAATGTGCACGATGAAGGCACCGGTGCGCTCCTTGATCAACTCCATTGCAAGGTGGTGCGGGCTGCCAGCGCCGACCGAGGCATACGACAGCTTGCCAGGATCTTTTTTCGCTGCATCGACCAGATCACGCATCGTTTTGAAACCGGTCGCCGGGTTGGCAACCACGATCAGCGGAAAGCGCGCCATCAGACCAATCGGCGTGAAATCTTTGACCGGGTCATATGGCACTTTTTTGTACAGCGCGGTGTTGAAAACAAAAGTACCGTTGTCGCCGCTCAGCACGGTATAGCC
>JACCYC010000060.1 GCA_013696665.1 Burkholderiaceae bacterium
TCCAATCCCTTGATCACTTCGTAACGGCCGCCGGCGCAGGTACACGGCACGCCGTAAATCACATCGGCTGGAATTCCGTAGCTGCCGTCAGAGGGCACGCCCATCGTGACCCATTTGCCGTTGGTTCCCGACACCCAGTCGCGCACGTGATCGATCGCCGCATTGGCGGCCGATGCGGCCGATGACAAGCCGCGCGCTTCGATGATCGCGGCACCGCGTTTGCCGACCGTAGGAATGTAAGTCTCGCGGTACCAGGTGTCCTCGACCAGCGGCTTTGCCGGTCGACCGTTGATCGTGGCAAAGCGTAAGTCGGGGTACATCGTAGGCGAGTGATTGCCCCACACGACCATTTTCTCGATTGCCGCAACCGGGCTGTTTGTCTTCGCAGCGAGCTGCGACAGCGCGCGATTATGGTCGAGCCGCATCATTGCGGTGAATGAAGTCTTCGGTAGCGATGGCGCAGACTTCATTGCGATATAGGCATTCGTGTTAGCCGGGTTGCCAACCACCAGCACCTTGACTGTTCGACTGGCGGCCTGGTCAAGCGCTTTGCCCTGCGCCGTAAAAATTTGCGCATTGGCGGCCAGCAGGTCCTTGCGTTCCATTCCCGGCCCGCGCGGGCGGGCTCCGACCATCAGCGCAATGTCAGTGTCCTTGAAAGCGCTCGTCGCGTCGCAGTACGCATCCATCCCGGCGAGCAGCGGAAACGCACAATCCTCGACCTCCATCATCACGCCCTTGAGCGCTTTCTGCGCCTTCTCGTCAGGAATTTCGAGCAATTGAAGATGGACCGGCTGGTCTTTCCCCAGCATTTCGCCCGAGGCGATCCGAAACAGCAGCGAATATCCGATTTGCCCGGCAGCGCCGGTAACGGCGACGCGGACGGGGGCTGTGGTCATCGTTGAACTCTCCGAATGTGTCGTAGGCGTGCGGCGTTTGAAGGCTATCAGGCCCGGTGATTGTTTCTCTCCGGAAGCCGCCGTTCGAAATAGTCTACTGCCCTACGAACCGGCCAGAGCTGCGTCCATCAGCGCGTGCCCGTCCAGTCTTATATAAGATACAAGATATAATGTAAAGCTGGTATGGTGAAATCAGGCATGAGTGGAGTCGATGGTCCGGACGCCCCGCGCGCCAGCAAGGCCGCCGTTTACGCGCCTTTGTATCGGCAAATCAAGAGCTTGCTACTGCGCAGCCTGCAGGTCGGCGAGTGGAAGCCGGGCCAGATGATTCCGAGTGAGCTCGAGCTGGCAAACCGATTTCAGGTCAGCCAGGGCACGGTGCGAAAAGCAATCGATGAACTATCGACCGAGAATTTGTTGATTCGCAAGCAGGGCAAAGGGACGTTCGTGGCGACCCACCACGAGCCGCGCGCTCGATTCCGGTTTCTTCGCGTAGTGCCTGACGATCGCGCGCCGGTCCCCGCAGTCAGCCGATACCTTGAATGCAAGAGAGTTCGTGCACCGCGCGAGGTTGGAATGCAGCTCGCGCTCAAGCCTAGCGATCCGCTGGTCTATCTCCGTCGTTTGCTGACCTTTGAAGGTTCTCCGGTGGTGCTTGATGAGATCTGGCTGCCTGGGCAGCTGTTCAAGAAGTTGACCGCCGAACGTCTTGCCGAATACAACGGTCCGCTTTATGGCTTGTTTGAATCCGAATTCGGAACGCGGATGATTCGCGCCGATGAACGCATTCGGGCGGTGGCGGCGGCCGCCGATGCCGCGCGGCTTCTGAAGGTGGCAGCCGGCTCCCCGCTGTTGCTGGTTGAACGCGTTTCCTATACCTATGGCGAGCGGCCGGTCGAGGTGCGACGCGGCTTATCGGTCACTGAGGAGTATCACTATCGGAACACGCTGACTTAGAGGCCGCCACAATTTGCCGGCGCTGGCCAGTGCGATTTGGTTCAGTGCATCAATTCGGTCAGAATATCGGTCGAACCCGACTCCGTCTCGCCTCAAACTGAATAATCAGCCGATGAGCACGTTTACCGCAACAAAACGACCGCGGCGGGTTTATCGCAATCTTCAGTTCCCGCTGCTGCTTACGTACCGGTTACCGCTCGCGGGCGTGGTGTCGATCATGCATCGAATTAGCGGCGCGCTTTTGTTTCTCGCATTGCCTTTTCTGCTGTGGCTGTTTGATCTGAGCCTTACGTCCGAGTTGAGCTTCGAGCGGTTACGCGGACTGACCTCAAATTTCCTGGTCAAACTGACTTTGCTGTTGCTGATCTGGAGTTTTCTGCACCATCTGATTGCTGGCGTTCGCTACTTGGTGCTGGATCTTCATATCGGGCTTGGCCTCAAATCGTCGCGCTCGAGTGCCATGGCTGTTTATGCGATTAGTCTGCCGCTGACACTGCTCGCCGCTCTGCGTTTGTTCGGGGCTATCTGATGGCAGGTCTAAGAGGCATTGGCTCCAAGCGCCTCGTGGTTGGGGCGCACTACGGGGTGACTAGCTTTCTTGGCCAGCGCATCACGTCGGTAGTGCTGGTTATCTGGCTGCTGCTGGTGGGCCTCAGCCTGCTGTTTGGCCCGCTTTCATACGACACATGGGCCGCTTTGTTCGCGCCGCTGTGGATGAAGATCGTCAGCCTTATTGCGCTTTTGTCATTGCTTTACCACGCGTGGGTCGGGCTGCGCAATATTTGGATGGATTACGTCACGCCGGTGTGGGCGCGCCTGTCTCTGCAGTCAGTCACCGTCTTGTGGCTGATCAGTTGTGCGGTCTGGTCGGTTCAGATTTTGTGGAGAGTCTGAGTAGCGTGGCCAACCTGTCCGGTCTTGCAAGACGCCGCTTCGATGCGGTGATCGTCGGCGCCGGGGGCGCGGGGATGCGATGTTCATTGCAGCTGGCAAACGCCGGATTGAACGTCGCAGTGCTGTCGAAGGTTTTTCCCACCCGCTCGCACACGGTGGCAGCGCAGGGTGGAATTGGCGCCTCGCTTGGCAACATGACCGAAGACAACTGGTTGTGGCACATGTTCGATACGGTCAAAGGCTCGGACTATCTGGGCGACCAGGACGCGATCGAGTTCATGTGCCGCGAAGCGCCCAACGTGGTGTACGAGCTCGAGCACTTCGGCATGCCATTCGATCGCAACCCGGACGGAACGATTTATCAGCGCCCGTTCGGTGGCCACTCGGCGCACTTTGGCGAAAAACCCGTCCCACGCGCGTGCGCTGCCGCAGATCGCACCGGGCACGCGCTGCTGCATACGCTGTATCAACGCAATGTCGCTTCGCGCACCCAGTTCTTTGTTGAGTGGATGGCGCTCGATTTGATTCGTAACGCTGATGGCGACGTGGTGGGCGTTATTGCAATCGAAATGGAAACCGGCGAGCCGATGATCTTCGAGTCGAAGGTGACAGTGCTTGCGACCGGTGGCGCGGGTCGGATCTGGGACGCATCGACTAACGCATATATCTGCACCGGCGACGGGATGGGAATGACCGCGCGCGCGGGTCTCCCCCTTGAAGACATGGAGTTCTGGCAGTTCCATCCCACCGGCGTGGCGGGTGCGGGCGTGCTGATCACTGAAGGCGTGCGCGGCGAAGGCGGCATCCTGCTGAACTGCAACGGCGAGCGCTTCATGGAGCGGTACGCACCAACGCTGAAGGACCTCGCGCCGCGCGATTTTGTTTCACGCTCCATGGATCAGGAGATCAAGGAAGGGCGCGGCTGCGGACCTAACAAAGACTATGTGCTGTTGAAGCTCGATCACCTGGGCGCAGAGACAATCATCAAGCGACTGCCATCGATCCGCGAAATTGCGATCAAATTTGCCAACGTCGATCCGATCCGCGAGCCCATTCCGGTCGTGCCGACCATTCACTATCAGATGGGTGGCATCCCGACGAACTACCTCGGTCAGGTGGTGGCGCCGAAGGATGGCAACCCAAGTGCGGTTGTCGACGGCCTGTATGCGATTGGCGAGTGCGCGTGCGTCAGCGTGCATGGCGCCAATCGACTCGGCACGAACTCGCTGCTCGACCTGCTTGTGTTCGGCCGTGCCGCTGGCAATCACATCGTCGAGCGGCACGCGACCCAGCGTGAAGGGCACCGCAGCTTTCCCGCCGACGGCGGGCAGCACACGGTCGCCCGCCTGACGGCGCTCGACGCGGCGAGCAACGGCGAGCGCGTTCAGGACGTTGCCAACGATATTCGAAAGACGATGCAGTTTCATTGCGGCGTGTTTCGGACCGGCGCGACGCTGCAGGAAGGCGTGCGCAAAATCATGGCGCTTGAGGAGCGTGCGAAGCGCGTCTCGATCGAAGACAAGTCCAAAATTTTTAATACTGCTCGAATCGAGGCGCTCGAGCTCGAGAACCTGGTCGAGACCGCCAAGGCGACGATCGTGTCAGCCGCAGCACGCACCGAAAGCCGCGGCGCTCATGCGCGTGACGATTTTCCAGAGCGCGACGACGTGCACTGGATCAAACACACGTTGTACTACTCCGACGGTAATCGTCTCGATTACAAGCCGGTGAACATGAAACCGCTCAGCGTTGAGACGTTCGAACCTAAGAGAAGAACGTTTTGAAGGAATCACGATGAACGAAAGCGCAGTTGCAGTACCGGGTGTTGCACCGGCAGAAGCACGAACGGTGCACTTCGAAATCTATCGCTACGACCCGGACAAGGACGACAGGCCCTACATGCAGAAGCTGCAGGTGGCGCTGCAACCGGCCGACCGGATGCTGCTCGACGCTTTGATCCGCATCAAGAGCGAGGTCGACGACAGCCTGTCGCTGCGGCGCAGCTGCCGCGAGGGTGTATGCGGCTCCGACGCGATGAACATCAACGGCAAAAACGGGCTGGCGTGTGTCACGAACCTCCGGGACCTGAAGGAGCCGATTGTTCTGCGGCCGTTGCCGGGTCTGCCGGTCATCCGTGACCTGATCGTCGACATGTCGCAGTTTTTCAAGCAGTACAACTCGATCAAGCCTTATCTGATCAACGACACGCCGCCGCCGGAAAAAGAGCGACTGCAATCGCCCGAAGAACGCGAAGAGCTCAACGGACTGTACGAATGCATTTTGTGTGCGTGCTGTTCAACTGCGTGTCCGTCGTTCTGGTGGAATCCGGACAAGTTCGTCGGGCCGGCGGGTTTGCTGCAGGCGTACCGGTTCATTGCCGACTCGCGCGACCAGGCGACCAACGAGCGGCTGGACGATCTGCACGACCCGTATCGATTGTTCCGGTGCCACACGATCATGAACTGCGTCGACGTATGCCCGAAGAACCTGAACCCGACGATGGCCATCGGCAAGATCAAGGAGCTGCTGGTGCGGAGGGCGGTGTGATTGTCGAGGCGGCGGAGTTACCTCTTGCGCGACGGCGGTTGCGCTGGCGCGCGCGTCGAGGGTTGCTTGAAAACGATTTGATCCTATCGCGTTTCTTTGCAAGTCACGGCGATGACCTGACCGCAGACGAGATGGTGGCGGTCGAGTCGTTGCTTGATCTTCCGGAGAATGAACTGCTCGACGTGCTGCTGGCGCGCGCTGAACTGCGCGATGCAATCGATATCCCCGACGTACGTGCGGTGTTGCAACGTCTGCGCGCCGCTTGAATATTCACCAGGACTCCTCAATGGCGCTCGATGCCTCGAACAAGAAAGCCACGCTGTCATTTTCTGATGGCACGCCTTCAATGGACCTGCCGATACACGAGGGGACGATTGGCCCGGACGTGATTGATATTCGACAGTTGTACGGGAAGACAAAAAAATTCACGTACGACCCCGGATTCATGTCGACCGCGGCGTGCGATTCATCGATCACCTATATCGACGGCGACAAGGGAGAGCTGCTTTATCGCGGCTATCCGATCGAGCAACTCGCCACCCAATGTGACTATCTCGAAACGTGCCACCTGCTGCTATATGGCGAGTTGCCCAACGTGGCCCAGAAGCAGGCATTCGACAAGACAGTGACGTATCACACGATGGTCAACGAGCAGATGCAGTTTTTTCTGCGCGGGTTCCGGCGCGATGCGCACCCGATGGCAGTGATGACGGGCCTGGTTGGCGCCATGTCTGCGTTTTATCCCGACTCGATGAATCTGAACGACCCGCAGCAGCGCGAGATCTCCGCGCACCGGTTGATTGCGAAGATGCCAACGCTGGTGGCGATGGCTTACAAGTACACGGTGGGTCAGCCTTATGTTTACCCTCGCAATGATCTGTCTTATGCGGCCAATTTCATGCGCATGATGTTCGCCACGCCGTGCGAGGAATACAAGGTTAACGACGTGCTGGTGCGCGCGATGGATCGCATCTTTATTCTGCACGCCGATCATGAGCAAAACGCTTCGACCTCGACCGTTCGGCTCTGCGCGTCGTCGGGGACCAATCCGTTCGCAGCGATCGCCGCGGGCGTGGCGTGTCTCTGGGGGCCTGCGCACGGCGGTGCCAACGAGGCAGCCTTGAACATGCTGTACGACATACAGTCGCAGGGCGGCGTGGCGAAGATCGGCGAGTTTATCGCCAAGGTCAAGGATAAGGATTCAGAAGTGCGTTTGATGGGTTTTGGCCATCGGGTTTACAAGAACTACGATCCACGCGCCAAGCTGATGCGCGAAACGTGCCACGAAGTACTGCACGAACTCGGGCTGCAAAATGACCCGCTGTTTGAGCTGGCGATGGCACTCGAAAAGATCGCGCTGGAGGATGACTATTTCGTCAGCCGCAAGCTGTATCCGAACGTCGACTACTACTCGGGCATCGTGCAAAAAGCGATCGGGATCCCGGTGCCGTTGTTTACCGCGATCTTTGCCCTAGCTCGAACGGTTGGCTGGATTGCGCAATTGAACGAAATGATTGCCGATCCCGAATACAAGATCGGCCGGCCGAGACAGCTGTACGTCGGTGCAACCCGGCGTGATGCGAAGCCGATCGACAAGCGTTGAGAGTTCAAGCCTTCTCCGCTTGCATTGGCTCGGCCTCAGTCGTGATCGGCTCATAACCGATCCGCTCGTACTCGGCGATCACCTGCGCGCCGAGCAGCACCACAATTGCGCCAATCTCGACACTGATCAACACAGCGATCGACGTCGTCAGCGAGCCGTAGACCACCTGGATTTGCGAGATGGTCGAGTAATACCAGGCCAGAATATGGCGTGTGATCTCCCACAGCAGCGCCGCCGCCGTACCGCCGATCAACGCATGCCGTAGCCGCAGTCGCCCTACGGGCATCACCATATAAATCGCGGTCAACAGAAAGATCTCGCCACCCACTCCCATTAAGTACAGCAGTCGAGTCGAAAATAATTCGAGTGGCTGCGGCTCGCCAAAAATGATCAGCGAGTGAGTCCCTAGCTGGCCGATTGCACTCGAGACGATAGTGATAATCAGCAATCCCACGGAGAGCGAAAGAATGAACAGGTACGGCATTACCGCGGACATCAAGAAATGCCGCCGCCTCACCGTCACTCGATGAAAGAAAATCACCGACATCGCGTTCTCGAGAACGGTGAACGCCAGGCTGCTGAAGAACAGCATAAGGATCAGCAGTAACCATCCGACAACTTCACGATGCGCCAGAAAATTACGCAGTTCGCCCACCAGCGCGCCCGATTGGCCCGGAACCACGAACTCGAGGTAGGCGCCGATTGCACTCAGCACCTGCGCTTCTTCGAAAAGGTGCGTCAGCGCCAGCACGACCAGAATCAACAGCGGCACCAGCGATAGCAGCGCGTAGTAAGCGACTGCGCCCGCCAACAGCAATCCTTGATTGGCTCGAAACTGCTTCAGCACGGCGAGCGAAAAAACGCCCGGGTGCTTCAGCACCTTGGTGGCACGGCGCCCGAATCCCTTCATTGGGCGCACTGTAACGCGCCCTGTTTTACTGGTGTGTAGCGGTCTGTGGCGCGCGTGTCATTTTTCTCCAGTCGAACCTGCGCGTCGCGATCATCGCCAGCGCCAGCATCGCGAACATCAGCACGCTTCCCATCAGTAGCGCGGTCCCTTCCGCGACCAAGATCGCGTAAATCGTGCGTACATCAGCGCCAAGCCAGAGCCGAAACCGAGCGCGCGTGAGCGGTCGGCCAGCACGTGGCTAACGTAGTAAGTAATCAACAAGATGCACACCGACGCTGCGGCTAGATAGGCGAGACCGAATGCGATGTGCTCGGACAGGCTCAGCAGCAGCAGGAAAAAGATTACCAGCGCGAGTCCGACGAAGCCGTACTGCACCGGATGCGCATTCAGCGATCGCAGCGTGTCGAACAAGAATAATGCGGCGAACACGAGCACGATGATCAGCGCGCCATGCTTGGTGGAGCGCTCGGCCAGCAAATACGTATTGACAGCTTCGATGAAATCGATTTCGAATGCATCAAGGCGGCTTGCGCGAGGCGGGCGATCCGCCGGCGTGGCGGACGCAATTGTTCTGATCTGCTGCTGCACGTCGGACGCCAGCGCGGACACAGACCACGCGGCTGAGAATCCGGCTGCGGTGACGGTGCGCTCGCTCGGCAAATAGCTGCCGCCGAAGTGCGGGTCGGTCCAGGCGGATCTGACCTTGACCATGCTTGCCTGTGCGGTCGGCGCAAAGGCCAGGCGCTCGGTACCCGCAAGATGGACGGTGATGGAGTACCGTGCGGTGATGCCATCAGCGGGAGTTGGCACCACCGCATGCAGGCCGGCGCTGAGCATCTGCATCTGTGTTCCCTCGCGAAACTTGATCGTGTCGCCCTGCGAAGCGAGCGATGGTGATCCGCGCAAGCCGCGCACGTCAGAGATCGGCAGCACTAGCCGCGGCTCGCCCCACACGATGCGCCGATCCGCTGCGGGTTTGATCGTGGCGCGATCCGGCCATGTCACCTGGCCGTCGACGGTGATCGTCGACTCGAACGTACGAACGCGATGGATGCCTCGATATCGGTCGTTGTGTACCACCACGTCGGCGGCTGCTTGTGTCTGATCGGCAAATATCAGCAAGTGCTTTGTTTCGCTCACCTGCGTCACACGAACGCGATTGTTCGTATCAATGCTTTGCTCGCTCCAGTGTTCGACGTAAGGCCAGATAAAAAAGGGAAGGGCCAGCGTCTGCGAACCGGCGAAGCTAGCCTGCACGCTTGCTACCGCCTCCATTCGGCGCGCTGCACGCTCTGCTATCAGCCCCTCGATCATGCCGAGGGGAATAAGCATCAACACCACCAGAACGCCGATGACGACGGCCTTTGACAACAATGGATTGCGAGGCACCTTGAGCACGCGAGTCTCCGAACGTAAGGAGTCCAAATCGTCACGCTCGCGTGTGAACGCGGCCGAAGCGCGCGTGAAGCTAGGGTGAAGACTGTCGCCCGCGCTCAGCGCCGCCCGTGGCGGGTCGCTTCTTCGCATCTTTGGCGACCTCGAGGCAGCAGCGTCGCCGCTGATAACGGTCGCAGCACTTGGTGACCGGTCCGAGGATCAAAAGCCGCTCGTCCTGATCGGTGACTTCGGTAGTACCACCGAGTTCGTCGCAGGCTTCGTATTGCTGGTAGCGGCAACATGGGCGTCGCGCGCCACGTAGATCGAAGCCTTATCTAAGCTCGGCGTTCAGGGCGTCCAGCGCGTTAGCGCCTGGACAAAGGTCGGCTTCGGTTAGCTGGTTGAGCGGCGTGCGAGTGGTAGCAAGGTTCTCGTGTAGATCGTCGGCCTCGGGATCGATATACAGCAGCCCGGTCACGATCTCGCCGCGCGCCTGGTGCATGTGAATGTGATTCATTGCGGCGAGGCGGTCGCCGGCGTCGTAGCCGTCGGCCAGTTTGCGCAGGCGAAGCAGGCTACCGTCGTGCTGCGTGATCTCGATGACTTCGCCCGGCCCGTATTGGGCGCCGATCGCGTCACGGTGCGGCATAAAGTCCAGGCGATTTACGGCATCGTTGTGTTCGCGCACGTAGTCGTAGCTTTTAGTGCTGCCGGGATGGTTGTTGAACGCCACGCATGGGCTTAACACGTCAAGGAATGCGGAGCCCCGATGATTAAGCGCGCCTTTGATCAAAGGCACCAGCTGATCTTTGTCGCCGGAAAAACTGCGCGCGACGTAGCTGACGCCAAGCTGCAGCGCGAGTGCGACCATGTCGATGGGCGAATCGCGATTGATTGCTCCCCGTTTTGCCTTCGAGCCGCGGTCTGCGGTTGCCGAAAACTGACCTTTGGTGAGTCCGTACACGCCGTTGTTCTCGACGATGTAGGTCATGTTCACGCCGCGCCGGATCAGATGTGCAAACTGGCCTAGCCCAATCGATGCCGAATCGCCATCGCCCGACACCCCAAGGTAGATCAGGTCCCGATTGGCCAGGTTGGCACCGGTCAGCACCGACGGCATCCGCCCGTGCACTGAGTTAAAACCGTGCGATGCGCCGAGAAAATAATCCGGTGTCTTCGACGAGCACCCGATGCCGGATAGCTTGGCCACACGGTGCGGTTCGACCTCGAGTTCCCAGCACGCCTGAACGATTGCCGCAGAAATCGCGTCGTGGCCGCAGCCGGCGCAAAGCGTCGAGATCTTGCCCTCGTAGTCGCGGCGCGTGTATCCGAGCCGATTGGCCGGCAGAGTGGGATGACGCAGTTTCGGCTTTGCGAGATAAGTCATCGATAGTTCCTAGGCTGCCTTTCCCGACCTCAACGGCAACACGTTGGTCCCTAGCAAGCGTGGAGCGATTGCGTTGACAACGAAGCGCGCGGTGATTGGCGTTCCGTCGTAATGCAGCACCGCCACGAGACGTGCCGGATCGATCTGCAACTCGTTGACGAGCATCGAACGCAGTTGCCCATCGCGATTCTGCTCGACGACGAAAACGAATTCATGAGCGAGGATGAACTCCTTTATCGACGATGCAAACGGAAACGCGCGCACACGCAATCGATTGAGATGGACACCTTGTTGTTCCAGCACACCGAGCGCCTCAGTCATCGAAGGGCTGGTTGAGCCGTAATAAATAACGCCGTGCGACGCTTTCTTCACAGCGTTGGCGATCACCGGCTGCGGCACAAGCGTTGCAGCGGTCGCGAATTTCTTTAGCAGCCGCTCCATGTTGTAGACGTAGTCCGGTCCGGCCTCGGAGTAGCGCGCGTAAGCGTCCTTGGTGGTGCCGCGGGTGAAATACGCACCACGGGTCGCGTGCGTACCGGGCAACGTGCGCCATGGAATTCCGTCGCCATCGGCATCGAGATAGCGTCCAAAGTCGCGGCCCGATTCGAGATCTGCCTCCGTCATGACCTTGCCGCGGTCGTGCGTGCGCTTGTCATCCCACGCCAACGGCGCACACAAGCGGTGATTCATGCCGATATCAAGATCGGTCATCAGAAAAACCGGCGTCTGCAGTCGCTCTGCAAGATCGAACGCGGTCGCGGCGAACTCAAAACACTCGTAGGGGTCTTCTGGAAACAACAGCACGTGCTTGGTGTCGCCGTGCGAGGCATACGCACACGCAGTGACGTCCGATTGCTGGGTGCGCGTAGGCATGCCTGTCGACGGGCCGCCCCGTTGCACATCGATGATCACGGCCGGGATTTCGGCAAAGTATGCGAGTCCGATAAATTCGCTCATCAGCGAAATGCCGGGCCCGGACGTGGCCGTGAACGACCGCGCACCGTTCCACGCCGCGCCGATAACGATGCCGATGGACGCCAGCTCATCCTCCGCCTGCACGATCGCAAACTTGTTCGTGCCGGTGGCTTTGTCGACTCGATATCTGGTGCAATATTTCTGAAACGCTTCGGCCAACGACGACGACGGTGTGATCGGATACCACGCACACACGGTCGCGCCGCCATAGACGCACCCGAGGGCAGCCGCCGCGTTGCCTTCGATGAAGATGCGATCACCGACCGCGTCGCGCCGCTCGACACGCAGGTCGATCGCCTCCTCGAGGCGTTCGCGCGCGTGATGCAGCCCCGTCATGAACGCGTCGAGGTTGGGCTTGATCAGCCGGTCCTTCCCTTTGTACTGCTCGCCGAGCAATTGGGCAATCACCTCCGGCTCGATGCCGAGCAGACCCGTCAGCACGCCGACATACATGATGTTCTTCAGCAGTTGCCGCTCTTTCGCGTCAACATACTTACTCGCCGCGATGTCGGTTAGCGGTACGCCGATCAGATTGATGTCGGAGCGAAGGCCGGCCGCGTGAATGGGCTTGGTGCTGTCGTACATCAGGTACCCGCCGGGCTCGATCTCCGCCACGTCTCTTTCCCACGTCTGCGGGTTCATCGCGACCATCAGGTCCACACCCCCGCGCCGTCCCAGATGGCCGTGCTCGGTGACACGCACCTCGTACCACGTCGGCAGGCCCTGAATGTTCGACGGAAAAATATTGCGGGGTGAAACTGGAACACCCATTCGCAGAATGCTGCGCGCAAACAGTTCGTTGGCTGACGCTGATCCCGAGCCGTTGACGTTGGCAAACTTGACCACAAAATCGTTTGTTGACTCGATGCGCTGAGCGCGCGTGGAGGCAGTGGTGCGTGGATCCCGCGCGTTCATGCCGCTTCCTTCTGGCGGGTGCGGCAATCACGCCCGGCCTGCGTCATGTCGAGCAGAAACTTCTGCATGTCCCATGCGCCGGTAGGGCAACGCTCGGCACACAGCCCGCAATGCAGACACACGTCTTCATCTTTAACCATCGCACGGCCGGTCTTCAAACCCTCGGCCACGTAAAGATCCTGCTCGAGATTCAGCGCCGGCGCACGCAGCCGGGCGCGCAGGTCGGCTTCGTCGCCGTTGACGATGAAGTTGATGCAGTCGGTGGGGCAGATATCGACGCACGCATCGCATTCGATGCAAAGCTGAGCCGTGAACACCGTCTGCACATCGCAGTTCAGGCAGCGTTGCGCTTCCTTCCACGCGGTCGCGGGATCGAACCCGAGTTCGACTTCAACCTTGATGCTGCGCAGGACCTGGTTGACGTCGCGCCACGGAACCTTGTAACGCTCGTCATTGGCAACCTGATTGTCGTAGCTCCATTCGTGGATGCCCATTTTCTGCGACAACAACGTGACACCCGGCGCCGGGCGCTCGCGAATGTCTTCGCCGTGCAGCAACTTGTCGATCGAGATTGCGGCGTCGTGGCCATGCGCCACTGCCCAGATGATGTTTTTGGGTCCGAGCGCGGAATCACCGCCAAAAAATATATTGGGGACCGATGACTGCAATGTCAGCTTATCGAGCACCGGCATGCCCCATTCGTCAAACGCGATTCCCGAGTCGCCTTCAATCCATGGAAAGGCGTTCTCCTGGCCGACCGCAATAAGGACTTCGTCGCACTCGTGCACGACCTCAGGTTCGCCGGTGGGGACCAGCGAACGGCGGCCTTTGTCGTCGTACGTCGCTTTGACCCTGTCGAAGCTCATTGCGGTCAATTGACCGCCATCGTGCAGAAACGCCTTCGGAACCAGGTAATTGAGAATTGGAATGCCTTCATGCAGCGCATCCTCTTTTTCCCACGGGGATGCTTTCATCTCTTCGAAGCCCGAGCGCACGATCACCTTGACGTCGTCGCCGCCGAGTCGCTTTGACGTCCGGCAACAGTCCATCGCCGTGTTGCCGCCCCCGAGCACAATCACGCGCTTGCCAATCTTCTCGACGTGACCAAACGAAACCGACGACAGCCAATCGATGCCGACATGAATCTTTGCGGCCGCTTCTTTGCGTCCTGGAAGGTCGAGGTCGCGACCGCGCGGTGCACCGGAGCCGACAAAGATTGCGTCGTAGCTTTGTGACCGCAGTGACTTCATCGAATCGATCTTGACGCCGCCGCGAAACTCGACGCCCAGGCCCAGGATGTAGCCCGTTTCTTCGTCGATCACTTCCTCAGGCAGGCGAAAGCGAGGGATCTGCGTGCGGATCATGCCGCCCGCTTGTGGATCCTGATCGAATACCGTGACCGAATATCCGAGCGGCGCAAGATCGCGCGCCACCGTCAACGAGGCAGGCCCGCCGCCGACACATGCAATGCGTTTGCCGTTCAGCGGCACCAGCCGCTTTGGCAGCCGGGCCGCAATGTCGTCGTCCTTGTAGTCGGCCGCAACCCGCTTCAATCGACAAATCGCAACCGGCTCCGGCTTCTCAGCTTGCTGCTGCTCAACGCGCCCGCGGCGACACGCAGGCTCGCATGGCCGGTCACATGTGCGTCCCAGAATGCCCGGAAACACATTGGAACTCCAGTTGACCATATAGGCGTCTGTATAACGCCCGGCGGCAATCAACCTGATGTATTCGGGAACGGGGGTATGCGCGGGGCACGCCCACTGGCAATCAACAACATGGTGAAAATAGTCCGGATTTCCAATGTCCGTTGGTCTCACTTTGTCTCCTGAGCCACGACCAGGCGCAGTGTATGCCTGCCTCGGCGCTTGGCAGAGGGCCGAACGAACCTGGTGCGGTTGGGCAACACTTTGTAATCGCAGCTCAACGCCGGTGGTAGCATCGCCGTTTACGTCGTCGATCTGGACGCACATGCAGTAAACGCGCGCGGCGAGCACCGGAAACCGGAACGCTGTTGCTGGTGTCTCTTGCTACAAGGGGGCCGGCGTATTGGACGAGAAACTCGTCCAGGAGGATGAGTCAATGATGAAACAGTTGCAGGCCAACTCTTACTTGTTTGGCGGCAACGCGCCGTATGTCGAGGAGCTCTATGAGCGCTATCTCGACAATCCGGGCTCCGTTCCGGAACAATGGCGCGCCTACTTCGATCAAATGCAACTGGTGCCCGCGGCAGACGGCTCGCCCGATTCGCGCGACGTTGCGCACGCACCTATCGTCGAATCCTTTGCACAACGCGCAAGGGCCAATGCATTTGCGCCAAAGATTGCTTCCGGTGATCTATCGGTCGCGCGCAAGCAGGTGCATGTGCAGTCGATCATCGCGGCGTATCGGTTTCTCGGCAATCGCTGGGCCAACCTCGATCCGTTGCAGCGCCGCGAGCGACCCACAATCCCAGAGCTCGAGCCCGCGTTCTATGACCTGACCGAAGCCGACATGGACACCGTATTTTCGGCGTCCAACACGTACTTCGGTCCGGAGCAGATGACGCTGCGCGAGATCGTGCAGGCGCTGCGCGAAACGTATTGCGGCAGCATCGGCGCCGAGTACATGTTTGTGTCCGATCCTGCGCAAAAGCGGTGGGTCCAGCAAAAACTTGAATCGATTCGAGCCACACCGGCGTTCAGCGCAGAACACAAGAAGGAAATTCTTGGCCGGTTAACCGCGGCCGAAGGCCTCGAACGCTATCTGCACACCAAATACGTCGGCCAGAAGCGGTTTTCGCTTGAGGGCAGCGAGAGCTTCATCGCTTCGATGGATGAGCTGGTGCAACGCGCGGGCAGCAGCGGCGTGCAGGAGATCGTCATTGGCATGGCGCATCGCGGCCGGTTGAACGTTCTGGTCAACATCCTGGGCAAGATGCCGCAGGATCTTTTCGCAGAGTTCGAAGGTAAGGTCGCATCAGACTTGCCCGGCGGCGATGTCAAATATCACAACGGATTTTCGAGCGATATCTCCACGCCGGGCGGTCCGGTGCACCTGTCGCTGGCATTTAACCCGTCGCACCTTGAAATCGTGAACCCGGTCGTCGAGGGATCTGTCCGCGCACGGCAGGAACGCCGTGGCGACCGAGAGGGCGATACGGTGCTTCCAGTACTGGTGCACGGCGACGCGGCCTTCGCAGGACAGGGCGTCGTGATGGAAACGCTGAACCTTGCACAAACCCGCGGCTACGGCACCGGGGGCACCGTGCATGTGGTGATCAACAATCAGATCGGCTTCACAACCTCCGACCCGCGCGATACGCGCTCGACGCTGTACTGCACCGACGTCGTCAAGATGATTGAAGCGCCAGTGTTTCACGTCAACGGAGATGACCCCGAGGCGGTGGTGCTGGTGACGCAGTTGGCGATGGACTTCAGGCAGGAATTCAACTCGGATGTCGTGATCGACATCGTGTGCTTCCGTCGACTTGGGCATAACGAACAGGACACGCCGGCCGTTACGCAGCCGTTGATGTACACAAAGATCTCGCAGCATCCGGGTGTTCGCAAGGTCTATGCAGACAAACTGATCACGCAAGGCACCCTCAACGCCGACCAGCCCGATGAGATGTTGAAGGAGTTTCGGGCGGCAATGGACGAAGGCCGCGGAACGTCTGACCCGGTCCTGACCAATTACAAGAGCAAGTTCGCGGTCGACTGGTCAACGTTTTTGAACCGCAAGTGGACTGACAACGCCGACACCGCGGTGCCACTGGCCGAGTTGAAACGGCTGGCCGACCGGATCACAACCATCCCGTCCAATTTCAAATTGCACCCGCTGGTTGAAAAGGTGGTGGCCGATCGCCGCATGATGGGTGAAGGCAAGGTGCCGCTCGATTGGGGCATGGCCGAGCACCTCGCGTACGCAACATTGCTATCAAGCGGGTACGCGGTGCGAATCACCGGACAAGACACAGCGCGCGGCACCTTCTCGCACCGACACGCGGTCCTGCACGACCAGAACCGCGAAAAGTTCGATGAGGGCAGCTACACACCGCTTGAAAACGTGTCGGAGGGGCAGGCTCCGTTCACGGTGATCGATTCGGTGTTGTCGGAGGAAGCATGCCTTGCGTTCGAATATGGTTATTCAAGCGCAGAGCCGAATGCGCTCGTAATCTGGGAGGCGCAGTTTGGCGACTTCGTCAACGGTGCGCAGGTTGTCGTTGATCAATTCATTTCGTCGGGTGAGGTCAAGTGGGGACGGCAGTCGGGCCTGACGCTGATGCTGCCGCATGGCTACGAGGGTCAGGGCCCCGAACACTCGTCGGCCCGTCTCGAGCGTTTTCTGCAGCTTGCCGCTGATAACAACATGCAGGTGGTCCAGCCAACCTCGGCCGCGCAGATTTTTCATCTACTGCGCCGCCAGATGATCCGGCTGTTTCGCAAGCCGCTTGTAATCATGACGCCGAAATCGTTGCTGCGCGCAAAGGACGCGACGTCGGATCTTGCCGAACTTTCAAAAGGCGAGTTCCGGACGGTGATCGGCGAAACCGATGCCTCCATCGACGTCAAGAAAGTCAAGCGCATCATCGGGTGCTCGGGCAAGGTCTATTACGACCTGGTCAACGCGCGGCGCGAGCGCGAAGAGAAAGATGTTGCGATATTTCGCATTGAGCAGCTGTACCCGTTTCCGCACAAGGCGATGATCGCGGAACTCAAACGTTATCCGGCGCTGACAGAAGTCGTGTGGTGTCAGGACGAGCCCGCTAACCAGGGGCCGTGGTTCTACGTGCAGCATCACGTGCTGGAAAACATGACTGACGGTCAAAAACTTGCCTACGCAGGACGGAGCGCCTCGGCATCGCCTGCGGTGGGTTACTACGCCAAGCACAGTGAACAGCAGAAGGCGCTGATTGAGCAGGCATTCGGCAAGCTCAAGGGCCTGGTGTTGAACAAGTAGCGGAGCAGCAATGTCAATTATTGAAGTCAAGGTACCGCAGTTATCCGAGTCCGTCGCCGAAGCGACGCTGCTGCAATGGAAAAAGAAGCCGGGCGAATCCGTCGCCATCGACGAGACGCTGATTGAAATCGAGACCGACAAGGTTGTTCTCGAAGTTCCGGCGCCGGCTGCAGGCGTATTGGCAGAGATTGTTCGGGCTGATGGCAGCACCGTGCTGGCGGGTGAACTGATCGCGCGGCTTGAGACAGATGGAAAGGCAGCGCCGCCGGTGAAACCAGCGCAGCCGGCTGCAGCGCCCGTTGCACCCGCGGCGCCGTCTTCTGGCGCGAAGGGCGGGATTGCAATGCCGGCGGCTGCGAAAATGATGGCCGACTCCGGAATCACCGCGTCGCAGGTGACCGGCACTGGCAAAGACGGTCGGATCACGAAAGGTGATGTGATTGGCGTCGCTGATGCCAAGGCAACGCCCGCGGTCTCGACGCCTGCACCTGCGCCCGCCGCCGTTCGACCTGCGCTACCGGCGGTCAAGGCGCCAATTGAAATCGGCGAACTCGCCAACCGTCCGGAGCAACGCGTGCCGATGTCGCGGCTGCGGCAACGTGTAGCGGAGCGGTTGGTGCAGTCGCAATCGACCGCCGCCATTTTGACGACATTCAACGAAGTCAATATGCAGCCGCTAATGGAACTGCGCGCGCGTTACAAAGAGAAATTCGAAAAAGAACACGGCGTCAAACTCGGCTTCATGTCGTTTTTCGTCAAAGCCGCGATTGCCGCGTTGAAGCGATACCCAGTGGTCAACGCGTCGATCGACGGCACCGACATCGTCTATCACGGCTACTTCGATCTCGGAATAGCAGTGGGCTCGCCGCGCGGACTTGTGGTGCCAATCCTGCGTGATGCGGATCAGATGACGTTTGGCGACATCGAGAAAAAAATTGCTGACTTCGGCAAACGCGCCGGCGAGGGCAAGCTGGCGCTGGAAGAACTCACCGGCGGCACTTTTTCGATTTCCAACGGCGGCGTGTTTGGCTCGATGCTGTCGACGCCGATCATCAATCCGCCGCAGTCTGCGATCCTGGGAATTCACGCAACCAAAGAGCGCCCGGTCGTAGAAGACGGCCAGATCGTGATCCGCCCGATGAATTATCTGGCGCTTTCCTACGATCACCGGATCATTGACGGCCGCGAAGCGGTACTTGCCCTGGTGGCGATGAAGGAAGCGCTCGAGGACCCGGCGCGACTGCTACTCGAAGTCTGATGGCGAAACAATTCGACGTTGTCGTCATTGGCGGCGGACCGGGCGGTTACATTGCAGCGATCCGTGCGGCGCAGCTCGGATTTACAGTGGCATGCATCGACGATTGGAAAAACAAATCAGGTGGGCCGGCGCCCGGCGGAACATGCACCAACGTAGGTTGCATTCCGTCAAAGGCGTTGCTGCAATCTTCCGAGAATTTTGATCACGCAGGTCATGCATTCGCCGACCATGGGGTCACCATCAAGGGTCTGAGCCTCGATCTCGCAAAGATGCTCAGCCGCAAGGATGCGGTTGTCAAGCAGAACAACGACGGCATTTTGTATTTGTTCAAGAAGAACAAGGTCGCGTTCTTCCACGGGCGTGGATCATTCGTTTCCAAAACGAACTCGGGCTATGAGATTGCAGTGTCCGGACCTGCTGATGAGACCATCACCGGGCAGCACGTCATTGTCGCCACCGGATCGGCCGCACGCCAGTTGCCGGGTGCGGATTTCGACGAGCAATTTATTCTGAGCAACGACGGTGCACTATCGCTGCAAGCTGTTCCGAAGCGTCTGGGAGTCATCGGTGCCGGCGTTATCGGGCTTGAGATGGGTTCCGTGTGGCGTCGACTCGGCTCAGACGTGACCATCCTTGAAGCATTGCCTACGTTTCTGGGCGCGGTCGATGAGCAGATTGCCAAGGAAGCGGCGAAAGCATTTGCCGCACAAGGGCTCAAAATTCAGCTCGGCGTAAACATCGTTGGGGTCAAGACGGAGAAAAAGGGCGTTACGCTGAACTACGCGGACGCAGCGGGACAGACGCAATCACTCGCGGTCGATACATTGATTGTGTCCATAGGCAGAGTGCCCAACACGAACGGGCTCAACGCTGAAGCCGTGGGTTTGAAGCTCGACGAGCGCGGGTTCGTTGCGGTCGATGATGAATGTCGCACAGCGGCTGCAAACGTCTGGGCCATTGGCGATGTGGTACGCGGACCCATGCTGGCGCATAAGGCTGAAGAAGAGGGCGTTGCGGTGGCCGAGCGAATCGCTGGCCAGCATGGACACGTTAACTTCAACACGATTCCGTGGGTCATTTACACATCGCCGGAAATCGCATGGGTTGGCCAGAACGAACAGCAGCTGAAAGCCGAAGGCCGCGCCTACCGCTCCGGGAGTTTTCCATTCATGGCGAACGGCCGTGCACGCGCCCTCGGTGACACCACTGGAATGGTCAAATTTATTGCCGATGCAAAAACTGACGAAATTCTCGGCGTTCACATCATCGGCCCCTCCGCGTCGGAACTGATTGCCGAGGCGGTGGTGGCAATGGAGTTTCGCGCCTCGAGCGAGGACATTGCCCGCATATGCCACGCGCACCCATCGCTGTCGGAAGCGGTCAAGGAAGCCGCACTCGCGGTCGATAAGCGCGCGTTGAACTTTTAATTCGTGCTCCGACCGCGTTGTGATTCGTGACTTCGGCAGTCACCTGGACAGCGCGCTTGCGCAGCGCGGTTTCTCGCTTGATTTATCGCAGCAAGCCGCGGCTTCCAGGCTGCAGCAACTGTTCGACGATTGGGTCGACTACAAGGCGCAGCGTTCGAACGCGTTGAAGAAGCTGATCGCCCACCCGCCGGCTCCGCGCGGCGTGTATCTGTGGGGCGGCGTCGGGCGCGGGAAAAGCTTTTTAATGGATGTTTTTTTTGCTGCCGTCCCAGTGGTGCGCAAGACGCGCGTGCACTTTCATGAATTCATGCGCAGTGTGCATCGGGAGCTCGACGAGCTCAAAGGTACCGAGAATCCACTCGATGCAGTTGCCGAGCGGATTGCTGAGCGCCACCGACTGATTTGCTTCGACGAGTTTCACATCTGCGATATTGCCGATGCAATGATCTTGCACCGGCTGCTCGCGCGGTTGTGGGAATTGAATGCCGGGTTCGTGATCACATCGAACACCGCGCCTGACGGGTTGTACCCCGATGGCCTGCACCGAGATCGTTTGTTGCCTGCGATCGAACTGCTGAAGAGCCAGCTCGACGTATTGCACGTTGATGGCGGGATTGACTATCGACGGCGTGCGATCGGTGATGTCTCGGTCTATCTAATCCCGGGCGGCCCCGCGTCGGATCAGGCATTGCAGACTGCCTTTGAACGCATTTCCGAAGCGGGTGACCAAAGTTGCGTGCTTAACATCGAATCGCGCAAGATTCGCGCGCGGCGCCGCGCCGGCGGCGTTGTGTGGTTCGACTTCGCAGTGCTATGCGGCGGCCCGCGTTCTCAGCTTGACTACCTTGAGATCGCCGCACAGTTTCATACCGTATTAGTCTCGAACATTCCAAGAATGAGTGCCGGGCAGGCCTCCGAGGCGCGGCGATTCACCTGGTTGATCGATATTCTATACGACCATCGCGTCAAGTTGATTGCTTCGGCCGAGGCGCCGCCCGAGGCGCTGTACGTCGCAGGCGCGCTGACCAACGAGTTTGCGCGTACCGTTTCGCGCTTGCATGAGATGCGATCATCTGCGTATCTCGAGATGCCGCGGCGGGCCGTCGTCGCGAGTCCTTAGCGTCATCCTTGGATCTTTGCGCACGTTAAACCGCTGATGAGAACAATCTGGCTGCTCGCCGCGCTTCTGACATTGCCGGCAATGGCAAGCGACTTCAGCGCACGTTATCCGGTAGGCAGCATTCAGGATAGGGTGCGGGCGCAGGCTGCGCTGAAAGACGCCGATACCGAACTGGGTGCAATTGCACGCAACGCGAGGTCTCGAGACGCCGAATGCCTGCGCGGATTCCTGGTCAATTCATGCCGCGACGATGTGCGCCGTGAGAAGGAATTGGCTGAACGCGAGGTGCGGCGTGTACGGGTCGAGGCGCGCGATCTGCAACGTCAAATGGATGCACAACAGTCGGCCGGGCGTCGAGCCGCCCAGGCAGCGGAACGCGAGCTCAAAGACGCGCAACGTCCAAAACCGCCGGGTGTCACGTCGACTCCAGGCGATCGGGCCCGGGTTGAAATGCGTGATGCCAGCGCCGCAGCAAAGGCGAACGCTGTTCCCGCTTCGGAACGCGTTTCGCCGGGTGTTTTGACAGAGCCCGCGCGCGCCGCCCAACCGAGGTTAACCGCTGCGCAGCGCGCGGACAACGCACGTAAGTTCGAGCAGAAACAGCTGCATGCGCAAGAGCGGGTCCGGCAACAGGAACTCGAGTGTGCTGAGCGCGAGACGAGGCGACTCGACAAGCGCAAGCAGGTTGAACGGCGCGAAGCCGAGCGCGAAGTGCTGCGCAAGAAGGCCGCCGAGTCGACGCGGTGAAAAGCGGGCATGGCAACACGGGCTGTGCCCTGTGCTGCGCGATCGACTTCGGAACCTCGAATTCTGCTGTGGCGCGGTCAATTTCGGACCCCGCCAACCCGGAGATAACGCGTATCCAATTTGCACCGCTGGAGCATGGCGCGACGAGCATGCCGACCGCGGTGTTCTACAACGCAGATGACGGCAGTCGCAGTTTTGGTCGTGCCGCGATCGTCGCGTACGTTGATGGATATGACGGCAGGCTGATGCGTTCGATCAAGAGCATTCTCGGTTCGGATTTGATGGACGAGGTGACAGAGCTCGGAAACGGACTACAGATTCGATATATCGACGTCGTCGTCGCCTATCTGCGGCACATCCGGCAGGTCGCGCAGTTGCACTGGCAGCGGCCGATCGATCGGGTCGTAATCGGGCGACCGGTTTTTTTTGTCGATGACGATCCGCGCCGCGATGCAAAGGCTCAACAGACGTTGCTTGCGGCGGCGCGCGCAGCCGGCATGTCAAGCGTGGAGTTTCAGTTCGAGCCGATCGCCGCCGCGCTGGACTACGAATCGAGGCTGCAGGCAAGCGACGGCGAGCGCCTGGTGATGGTGGCAGACATCGGCGGTGGCACATCCGACTTCTCGGTCGTGCGAGCCAGCGCAGCGGCGCACGGCCGGACTGATCGGCGCGCCGATATTCTTGCGAACCATGGTTTGCACATAGCGGGAACCGACTTCGATCGAGCGGTCAATCTGGCGAAGATCATGCCGACCCTCGGCATGAATGGAGGTGGGCCGGGCGGGCTGCCGGTGCCGTCCAAGATTTATTTCGATCTCGCGACGTGGCATCTGATCAACACTACCTACGTCCCGAATCGCATCATCGAGCTACGCATGATGCGCAACATGTACGACGACTCGTTAGCACACCAACGGTTGATGCGTGTGCTCGAACAGCATCGCGGGCACGATCTGGCGGCGCGCGCCGAGAGCGCAAAGATCGAAGTGTCGGAGTCCGGTGGTGCGACCATCGAACTCGGTTTTGTCGAGCCCGGGCTTGAGCTATCGTTTGTCGAGCGCGAGCAGCAAGTGGCGTTGCAGGCGGAGGTCGATCGCATCGTAGAAACTGCTCGGCAGACCGTCAAAATGGCGCAGCTCGCGCACGATCGTGTCGACGCAATCTATTTCACCGGCGGTTCCACTGGACTGGACTTTCTGGCCACGCAACTGGCTGCGGCATTTCCGCGCGCAGCGGCGGTCCGTGGCGATCGGTTTGCCAGCGTCGTCAGCGGGCTTGCAATTACCGCGGAGCGTAGGTTCGCCGCGCAGGAAGATGCGTGATCCGAACGTGCGTGCAAGGCGCGGCGGTCGCGCCAACAGCAACTGCCGAATGATCAGCTGCGACGTGTCGGAAGCGGCTCGAACTTGATGATCGCCAGCGACAGATTGTCACCGCGGCCTTCGCAGCGCTCGCGTGCAAGCGCCATCATTTCCTCAGAGGCGTCGCGTGGCGACAACTCACTTAAGAGACGCGCGAGTTCGTCGGGCTCAAAGTAGGCCCACATCCCGTCGCTTGCGAGTAGAAATACATCGCCCTCCCGGAGGCTGTGCTCTTCGCCAATGACAACCTTTGGCTTCTTGTTGATGCCGAGCGCGCTGACAAGAATGTTCTTGTAGCGCTGCGCCGCGATCTCCGCATCTTCGAAGCGGCCTTCCTCGCGTAGCTGTTGCGCGTACGTCTGGTCTTCGGTCAGATGGATCAATTTCCCGCCGCGGAAGAAGTAGAGGCGCGAGTCTCCCGCGTGAGCCCAGATCGCATATTGCTTCTTGACGATCAAGGCGCACACGGTGGAGTGTGGTTCCTTTTCGCTCGATACTGCGGTCAGGCGAATGACGGTATGCGCTTCGGCAGCCAAGTGCAGCAGGAGTTCGCGATAAGTCGAGTCATGCTCCGACATGTCGCAAAACAAGCTCTCAGCCGTAGAAATGACCTGATCAGCTGCCTGCCTGCCCCCTGTGCGACCGCCCATGCCGTCGGCCACAATAGCCAGCATGGCTCCTGGGTTGCGCTCGCTGGTAATGATGGCGACCCGATCCTGCTGTTCGTGGCGATCGCCGATATGAGTGGCTACGCAAGCGCTGACTTTATAGCTGGACACGCGATGTGACCGTCGTTTTGATCAGTCTATCATCGGCTTTCGCGCGCTCTTGCTACCAACGCTTGCGGCGCGTATTTCGGGCTTACTTCGATCGTTCGCCCTTCTTGCCGACTGGGCATGGCGATGGACCAGGAAGAAATAAGGCGGCGCATTATCGAGCTACAGGTCGAACATCGGGACCTGGACGCAGCGATCGATCGCCTTGCAGCCCAGTTGAATATCGATGATTTGACCCTACGGCGCATGAAAAAGCGCAAATTGCAGGTCAAGGACGCGCTGGCGCAGTTCGAAATGCGTCTGGTGCCCGATATTCCCGCGTGACCGCCGCCACGGTCGCCACGCGTTCGGAAAATGTTCGCGCCCGAATCGTTGCGGCTTTTGACCGCGATGGTGCACTTGCTCGTGCCGTACCCGGCTTTGCCGCGCGTCCGTCGCAGGCGGAAATGGCCGCCGCGGTTTACGACGCGATTGAAAACGGCAGTACGTTAATCGCAGAGGCGGGCACCGGTACCGGAAAGACGTTCGCGTACCTGGTTCCGGCATTGATCGCCGGCGGCAAAGTGCTCGTGTCGAGCGGAACCAAGCCGCTGCAGGATCAACTGTTTCGCAAGGATCTCCCCGCGGTGCTCGATGCGCTGCATATCAACGCCGCTACCGCGCTGCTAAAGGGCCGCGCTAACTATGTCTGTCTTCACCGCACAGCGCGAGCGGAAAGCGAGGGCATGCTGCCGACGCGCGAGGATGTCGTGCATCTTCGCTCCGTAATACGATTCGCATCGACGACCTCAACCGGTGATCGTGCCGAGCTTGCCGAGGTCCCGGAGAACGCGGCTATCTGGCCGCTGGTGACGTCAACGCGCGATAACTGCCTGGGAGCGGAGTGCCCGCGTTTCGCGGAGTGCTTCGTTTACAAGGCGCGTCGCGAGGCTCAGGGCGCCGACATCGTCGTTGTCAATCACCATTTGTTCATGGCGGACCTGGCATTCCGCGACGACTCGATTCGCGACTTCCTGCCCACCGTCGATACAGTGATCCTTGACGAAGCACACCAGCTGCCCGCAATTGCGGCGGATTTTTTTGGTGCTTCGTTATCACTGGCACAGTTGCTTGAAGCGGGTCGCGATGCGCGCTCGCTCGGCCTGTCGCGCGCGCCGGATGGTGCGTCCTGGATCACGCTGACCCACCGGTTCGAGCGCGCCGTGCGCGACTTGCGGCTCGCGCTGGGCAATGCCGGCCTTGCAATCGGCTCGCGCACTCCGGTTGAGCGAATTCCCCGGCGGGCGGATCTGATCCCCGCATTCGACGAACTCGACGGATGCGCTGCCGAAGTCTTGCGTGCGCTAGAGATCAATCGGGGGCGCGACGCTGAGCTTGATTTACTGATCGGCCGCTTCTCCGAATTGCGGCGCGAGCTGAAAGACTGGACCCAGGCAGTGGGGACACCGGCGCACGCAGAGGAAAACGAAGGGCCGCCGGACCCAACCGAACAAAGCAACCCTTCGGTGCGCTGGATCTCGGTATCAACTCACGGCGCGCAATTCAACCAGACACCGCTTGCGCCCGGGCAGGCACTTGCTCGCGCACGGGAGGCGCAGCCACAGGCCTGGATTCTGACCTCGGCCACATTGACAGCGGCCGGGCGATTCGATCATTTTTTGGCCGAGGTAGGCATTGAAGGGGCCACCACCGCGCGCTGGAACAGCCCATTCGATTTTCCGCAACAGGCACTGCTGTATCTGCCGAAGTCGCTGCCTTCGCCCAACGATGCACGCTTCGCGCAAGTCGTCGCCGAAGCTGCATGGCCGTTGGTGCGGGCCAACGGCGGGCGGGCTTTCATTCTGTGTACGACGCTGCGTGCAGTTGACAAAGTGGCCGATCGGCTACGCCAGCTGATGGCGCTCGACGACCAGCAACTGCCGCTGCTGGTCCAAGGCACCACCACGCGCCGAGCGCTGATCGACGCCTTTCGCGCCTCGGGCAGCGCCATACTGGTCGGCAGTATTAGTTTCTGGGAGGGCATCGACATTCGCGGAGACGCACTGTCTCTGGTAGTGATTGACAAGCTCCCGTTCGCGCCGCCGGTTGATCCGGTCGTCGAAGCGAAGATCCGTTACCTACGTCGAATTGGCCGCAACCCGTTCAACGAATATCAGCTGCCCGAAGCGATCATGTTGATGAAGCAGGGTGTCGGTCGTTTGATCCGCGACGAGACAGATCGCGGCGTGCTGATGATCCTCGATGAGCGGCTGCTGACTAAACCTTATGGCAAAGTCGTCCTCGCAAGCCTGCCTCCCTTTGCACGAACACGGACCGAAGCCGAAGCGATTGAATTTCTGACGCGCCGCCCGTCTACCGGGCGCGCGCGAACCTGACCGGCCGGGACCCGCGACTTTTTGCCTGGACAACGACGGTCCCTCCAACTTGTCGTGCCACCCCTGCTTTCGACCGTCGAACGCGACCCAGTCAAACCGATGCACAGCGGAAGATCGACACGACCCCGGGTGTATCCAGTCCGGAGTCGGCATGCACTACTTGCGCCCGCGTAGATACTTGCTGTCCGGAAAATTAAGCGCAAGCACGCGCTCGGCATCGGACTGCAGGTCTTTCATCTGCAGCGCTTCGTAGGAGCGCATCATGATCGATAGCGCTTCTTCAGTCGACGGCGTCTGCTGAAAATCCCTCAGCACCGCTTGTGCGCGCTGAATCGCGGCCAGGTAGGCCTTGCGCGTGAAGTAATAGCGCGCCACGTTGACCTCGGCCTGCCCCTGTGAATTGGCCAAATATGTCATTCGCGCTCGCGCGTCCGGCGTGTACTTGCTATCCGGATAGCGCGTGACCAAATCCTTGAATGCATCGAACGCTTCACGCGCGGCCTTGGCATCGCGTTCAGAAATATCCTGTCCGAGGAATCGCCCGAGGAAACCAAGCTCATCGTTGAACGACGCAAGCCCCTTCAGGTAATACATGTAATCGATGTTCGGATGGTTCGGGTACTGGCGAATAAACCGATCAGAAGCCTGAATCGATTGCGCACTTTCACCTTCCTTGTGATACGTGTACGCAATCTCCATCAAGGCTTGCTGCGCGTGCCGGCCAAATGGATAGCGCGACTCGAGCTTCTGATACAGCTCGCGCGAGCGTTTCCAGGCTCCGTTGTTTAACTCGACACGTGCTTCGGAGTACAACTTGTCCGGATCCCACTTGAGCGTCTCGTCGCGATCGCCCCACTCGATGCCAAACCAGCTGCAACCGCCGAGTGCTGTGGCGAATAGCACCATCATCAGCGTGGCAGCGATGTGCGCGCTTCGATGCGCCCAATGCGTTTTCATCAAGGTAGGACCTGGTTCTTCGGTGGGTCGGCAGTATATCGTTGGCGCGATGTCGATTCCCGATCTCGCGGACGCTGGCAACGACGACGGCTCGTCCAGTCCGGAGGACCGCCTTTCATTCGACATCGACGACCGCCACGCGGGCGAGCGATTGGATAAAGCGCTTGCGCAATTGATTCCGAAGGTCTCGCGCAGCCGACTGCAGCAGTGGGTCGACGCAGGCGCGGTCAAGGTCAACGGCGAGGCGGTCAAGCCGCGCCATACGCTGAGCTACGGCGATGTCATTGCCGTGGACCCGCAACCGGCAGTCGATGCCGCCGCGTACCAGCCGCAGCCCATGCCACTCGACATCACTTTTGAAGATGCAGCGATCCTCGTGTTGAACAAACCCGCCGGCCTGGTTGTGCATCCGGCGGCGGGCCATTGGTCCGGAACTTTATTGAACGGTCTGCTTGCGCATCATCCGCCACTGATCGAGCTGCCGCGCGCCGGTATCGTGCACCGACTCGACGCCGACACGTCCGGGTTGATGGTTGTGGCAAAGACCTTGGCTGCGCACACTTCACTGGTGCGGCAGCTTCAGTCACGAACGGTGACACGCGAGTACTGGGCGGTCGTGCTCGGAACGCCGCCACTACGCGGCCTTGTCGATGCAGCGATTGCACGTGATCCACGCAATCCAATGCGTTTCAAGGTCAGCAATGCCGAGTCGGCCAAGACGGCGCTCACGCATTTCGTGCGTATCGACACGCGCGTTACTGAGGGCGCCTCCGTTTCATGGCTCGCGTGCCGCCTTGAAACCGGTAGAACGCATCAGATCCGCGTTCATCTCGAGCATCTTGGGCATCCACTGATCGGAGACCCCGTCTATCGACGCGGTCTGCCCCCGCGTGCAGAACACATCGATGCTTGGAGGGCATTCAATCGTCAGGCGCTGCACGCATGCCGATTGAGTCTGGATCATCCGACAACGCGAGAGCGGCTCACATGGTTTCATGCGCCGGCGCCCGACCTGGCGCAGGTGATGACGGCGCTGGGCTTCGGTCCACTGGACACTGCGCGCGACGTGTATGCATGAACAGTGGATCCAGCCCGATTGGCCCGTGTCGCCCAACGTGCGCGCGGTGATCACCACGCGTACCGGCGGCGTGTCGACGGGTCCGTATGGGGTGCCCCCCGAAATGCGAGAAGGCATGAACATCGGGTTGTCGACTGCGGATGTGGCAGCCAATGTGCAGGTGAACCGCACGCGGTTGCGCGCATACCTGCCGGCCGAGCCGAGGTGGCTCAATCAGGTGCACAGCGCTAGTGTCGTCGACGCGACGCGGATTGTTGACGACGGCACGAATCAGGCCGATGCGTCGTTTACCGATGTCGCTAATGTCGTGTGCACGGTCCTGATTGCCGACTGCATGCCTGTGCTGTTTGCAGACACCGCAGGGCAATGTGTGGGAATTGCACACGCCGGATGGCGCGGGCTCGCGGCCGGAATCATTCAAGCAACGGCGCAGGCGATCCAGCGGCGAGTTGATCGAGCGGGGTCGGAATTGCTCGCATACCTCGGGCCTGCCATCGGTCCCCGGCATTTCGAAGTCGGTGCCGAAGTACTCGATGCGATGCGCAAGTGCCTGCCTAAGGCCGAGAGCGCTTTCATTGCACTCGGCGACGGTAAATATCGGGCCGACCTTTTTGCGCTGGGACGCCTGGCCCTCGGAGCGGCCGGTGTTACGCGCGTCCATGGCGGGCAGGACTGCACCTTCAGCGATGCGCGGCGCTTTTACAGCTTTAGGCGCGACCGGATTACAGGGCGCCATGCGGCCCTGATCTGGCGCGTTTGACACGGAGCGCGCGCTGCGGAGAATCGGCGCGAGGAGATCGATGATGCCAACGACCACAACTAGCGCAATTAAGCGCGGACCAACGCGCAATAAAACTTCGCAACACCGCCGCAGCTCCGCGGCGCGGTCCTCCAGCGACACTCCACCGCCGCCGGCCGCTACCGCGACGCAATCGGCGCCGGCTCAGTATGTGCTGCCACCGTCGGCTGAGCAGTTGCTCCAGCTTCAGCAGAATTATTTGTCGCAATTTGCTTCGCTCTGGACCGATTTTTTCCAGCACCCGGAGAAATCCGCGGAGCCGATCAAGGACGCTCGCTTTTCTGATCCGGCATGGCAAAGCAACTCGCTCGCGTCTTTTTATGCTCGAGCCTATCTGCTGAATTCCGATTTCATGAATCGGCTGGCCGATACGGTCGACGCCGATCGCAAAACCAAGCAACGCGTGAAATATGCAGTGTCCCAGTGGGTGGATGCGGCTGCGCCGTCCAACTTTCTGGCCACGAATCCAAAAGCGCAGCAGATGCTTTTGGAATCGCGCGGCGAGAGCCTGAAGTCGGGCCTCGACAATCTGATGAAGGATATGCAGCTCGGTCGGATTTCGCAGACGGACGAAACAGCGTTTGAAGTTGGTCGCAACGTCGCAACCAGCGAGGGTGCTGTCGTATTCGAGAACAAGCTCTTTCAGCTGATTCAATACGCACCGCTGACCGCCAAGGTCTATGCGCGGCCGTTCGTTCTCGTTCCTCCGTGCATCAACAAGTACTACATCCTGGATTTACAGCCCGAGAATTCGTTTATTCGGCATGCGGTGCGCGAGGGGCATACCGTGTTTGTCGTGTCGTGGAAAAATCCGCACAAGGCTGAATCCAACCTAACCTGGGACGATTATCTCGAGCATGGCGCAATCGAAGCGCTGCATGTTGCGCAACAGATTGGCGGGCAACAGCAGGTCAACGCGCTTGGTTTCTGCGTCGGCGGCACGATCCTCGCCGCTGCATTGGCTGTGATGTATGCGCGCGGCGAAAGCCCGGTGTCCAGTTTGACAATGATGACGGCGCTGCTCGACTTCGAGGATCCTGGCATGCTCGATCTCTTTATCGACGAGCAGCAGGTTCGGTCGCGTGAACAATCAATGGGCAAGGGCGGGTTGATGCCGGGTCGGGACCTTGCCGTAACGTTCAACAACCTGCGCTCCAATGATCTGGTGTGGAACTATGTCGTCAACAACTATTTGCAGGGCAAGCAGCCGCCGGCGTTTGATCTCCTTTACTGGAACGGTGACAGCACCAATCTGCCGGGGCCGATGTACGCCTGGTATCTGCGCAACATGTATCTCGAAAACAATCTGCGCGTTCCGGGAAAGCTCGTTTGCTGCGGCGAACGCGTTGACCTGAACACGATCGAGGTGCCGTCCTACGTGTTCGCGGCGCGTGAAGATCACATCGTGCCGTGGAAGGCCGGGTATGCGTCTGCGCGGTTGTTGCCGGGCGGGGCCAAGGCGGGCGTGCGCTTTGTCCTTGGCGCGAGCGGCCACATTGCGGGCAGCATCAATCCGCCGTCAAAGAATAAGCGTAGCTACTGGACATCAGTAAGCAACAAGCTGCCCGCCGATCCCGAGGCGTGGCTGCTGGGTGCTTCCGAGCAGCCCGGAAGCTGGTGGACCGACTGGAGCAAATGGCTGGCGCAATTCGGCGGCGCGCAAAAGCCGGCGCCAAAAAATTACGGGAGCGCAAAGTACAAGTCGATCGAGCCTGCGCCCGGCCGTTACGTTCAGGAAAAAGCCTAGGAGCCATTTGAAATGTCCAATGCAGTCATTGTTGGCGCGGTGCGTACACCCATCGGCAAGTTCGGTGGTTCGCTTGCGAAGATTTCGGCCGCCGATCTTGGCGCGCTGGTCATCAAAGAAGTATTGCAGCGTGCTGGCGTCAAACCCGATCAAGTCGACGAAGTCATCATGGGTCACGTGCTGACTGCAGGCGTTGGCCAGAACGCAGCGCGTCAGGCTCTGATCAAGGCCGGGCTGCCGGTGACGGTACCGGCAACAACGATCAACAAGGTCTGCGGCTCGGGGTTGAAGGCCGTAATGCTGGCCGCGCAGGCGATTGCAAACGGCGACGCCGATATCGTGGTCGCCGGCGGGCAGGAGAACATGAGCGCGTCGCCGCACGTGATGCTCGGATCACGCGATGGCTTCCGCATGGGCGACGCCAAAATGATCGACAGCATGATCGTCGATGGCTTGTGGGACGTCTACAACCAGTACCACATGGGCATCACCGCCGAAAACGTGGCGCGCGAACACAACGTGGACCGCCAGACGCAGGACACGTTTGCGCTGGCGTCGCAACAGAAGGCTGCCGCGGCGCAGGACGCGGGCCGGTTCAAGGACGAGATCGTCGCGGTGCAGATCCCGCAAAGAAAAGGCGATCCCGTCTCCTTCGACACCGACGAGTTCGTCAATCGGAAGACCAATGCCGAGGCGCTGTCTGGACTCAAGCCGGCATTTGACAAGCAGGGCAGCGTGACGGCTGGGAATGCGTCGGGGCTTAATGACGGTGCAGCGGCGCTGCTTGTGATGTCCGAAGCGAAGGCAAAGGAGCTCGGGCTGCAGCCCTTGGCCAGGATCAAATCATTCGCGTCAGTCGGTGTTGATCCGAAAATCATGGGAATGGGACCCGCGCCCGCATCGCGCAAGGCGCTGAAGAAAGCCGGTTGGACCGCCGATCAGGTGGACCTGATGGAGATCAACGAGGCGTTTGCGGCGCAGGCGTGTGCGGTCAATAAGGACATGGGCTGGAACACCGAGAAGATCAATGTCAACGGAGGCGCGATTGCGCTCGGCCATCCGATAGGCGCATCCGGCGCGCGGATTCTCGTAACACTGTTGCACGAAATGAAGCGGCGGGACGCGAAAAAGGGGCTTGCGGCGCTCTGCATTGGGGGTGGCATGGGGGTTGCGCTGACGGTCGAACGCTAAAGTATTTTTCTATTTCGCCGCGTCGATGCGCCCGGGCGCCGGATCAACGCGACGCGGGTCGTACCAGAGCCCCATGTGATCGCGCTGCTCGATCATCTTGCGGCCGGAGATCGCAAACCGTCCGAGAATTCGAAGCACTTCCAAGCCGGAGTAAGTCCGAAGTTTGCGTCCTGATGTCGACACCGCGGCGCGAACGATGACAAATCGGCCAAGGCGTTTCAACGCGGTACTGAACGCGAGTTCTTCGGCAGCGAACAGCGTTTCGTCGAATCCACGCGCTGCATCGAATCCAGCGCGCGTACAAAACACGAAGCAACCCGCAGCGAGCCGCATCACGCGCATACCCGCCGTGAGCATTGGAAGCAGAGCCCTCGCGTAGAACGGGACACGCCCGTCAAAGCAAACCGTCGCACCGCCACCCACAGCGCCATCGACTACTTCGTCGATCGCCGCTTGCAGTACCGCGGCGTTAATCAGCGTATCGGCGTCGACGAACACCAGCATGTCGCCCTTGCTTGCACGCGCGCCTGAGTTGCGCGTAGCCGCAATCTGGCGATGGTGCACGGGTAACACGCGTGCAGCCGATTCGGCAGCAATCAGCGCGGTGCGATCGGTCGATCCGTCGTCGGCAACAACGATTTCGTAATCAACCGCGCAAGCGCGCGCAGCCTCGTGAATCGCATGCAGAGTCGACGCGAGCAGCGCCTCTTCGTTATGTGCAGGAACCACGAAGGACAGCAGTGAGGGTTTCATTGGCGGTCAGAGGTCGCGCTAATTGTTCGCAACATAGTGACAGGTGCTTACCCAAGCGATCAGGTGGCCGGCACGACGATTGGTGTCTAATTGCCAAAAATACCAAGGAGACAGGAATGGCAAAACTGGCTTACGTCACCGGTGGCATGGGTGGTATCGGCACCGCGATCTGCCGGAAGTTTCACGATGCCGGCTACAAAGTGGTCGCCGGGTGCGGGCCCACACGCGATCATGCGAAGTGGTTGGCAGAGCAAAAGGCTGACGGGTACGCGTTCTCGGCATCCGTCGGAAATGTGGCCGATTGGGAATCGACCCGAGAGGCTTTCGAAAAAGTCAAAGCTGAACAGGGGGTTGTCGACATCCTCGTCAACAATGCAGGGATCACCCGAGACGGCGTGTTCCGCAAGATGTCGCTCGATGATTGGCGCGCGGTTATCGACACCAATCTGAACAGTCTTTTTAACGTGACCAAACAGGTGATCGACGGCATGCTCGAAAAGGGCTGGGGTCGGATCGTCAACATTGCTTCCGTCAACGGCGAAAAAGGTCAGTTCGGCCAGACCAACTATTCAGCCGCCAAGGCGGGCATGCACGGTTTCTCGATGGCGCTGGCACAGGAAGTTGCGAGCAAGGGTGTCACCGTCAACACGGTTTCTCCTGGGTACATTGCCACCGACATGGTGATGGCGGTGCGAGAGGACGTGCGCGAAAAGATCATCCAGACAATTCCGGTCAAGCGACTCGGCAGGGCCGAAGAGATCGGATCGGTCTGCGTATGGCTGTCGGGGGACGATGCAGGCTTCACCACGGGAGCCGAGTTTTCGTGCAACGGCGGATTGCACATGGGCTGAGGTGCGTTGGTCGTGCACGCGCCGCTTGCAAGGTAATTTGCCGCCGGCTAGTTACGATCCTCGCAAAAGTAAACGGATCAAAGGCTCGCAGTCTTACGTGGGCTGCGGGCCTTCGTACCCCTCAATGACGATCAGATCCGCAGTTGCAACGGGTAAGCGCAGCTGGATGGCCCGCTGATAGTCCGCAGACTTCCAGCATTCGATCGCCGCCTCGTAGCTGGGAAATTCGATCACCACGTTACGCGTACGGCTGCTTCCTTCCAGTTTTTCGAAGCGGCCTCCCCGCACCACAAAGCGCGCGCCATATTGCGCCAACGGTTTTGCATTGGCCGCGACGTACTCCTTGTACTTCTCCGGGTCCGAAATGTCCACGCGTACGATCCAATAGCCCTTTGGCATAGTTCTCCTCTGTTGTTCAGCGGTGGTGCTTAAATGGCGCGTGCCTAGACAACGACTCGTGCCTCGGCGGTATCAATCGCAACCTGGACGCGGGCGCCGGGTTGAAAGATCGGTGTCGTCGACAGGTGAGGCGCGTCTGCGATCAATGACGTTTGACCCACATTGACTTGATAGCGCGTGAACTCGCCAAGGAATTCGCTTTCCTTGATTTCACCGTCAAACCAGACACCGCCGGCGCCTCGAGTAGTCGCAATCCTTACTGCATTCGGCCGGATAGACAGCGCCGTTCCCGCGCTGCCTGCCGCAAGAGGGATGGCGCCCAACGATTCGCTGATGAACGCGCCGCGCACCGCGTCGAAGTGGCCCGCGATCAGATTGGTACTGCCGACGAATTGAGCGACGAATTGATTGGACGGGTTATCGAACAGCTGCCTCGGCGGCCCGATCTGCTGCAGTACACCGGCATCAAGCACAGCCATGCGATCGGCGGTCGTCATCGCTTCTTCCTGATCGTGAGTGACGAAGATTGTCGTGATGCCGAGCGCGCGCTGCAGCCGTTTCAATTCGAGCCGCATCTGCTCGCGCAGCTTCTTGTCTAGGTTCGATAGGGGCTCATCGAGCAGCAGCACCTGCGGCTCGATGACTATGGTGCGGGCGAGGGCGACTCGTTGTTGCTGCCCCCCCGATAGCTGATTGGGCCGTCGCTGCGCATATTCGCCCAAGCTCACCAGCGCCAATGCTTCGCCGACGCGCCGTTTGATTTCTGCTCGCGCAACACGTCGCTCGACAAGACCGAAAGCCACGTTGTCGTACACGCTCATATGAGGCCACAGCGCGTAGCTCTGAAACACCATTCCAATATTGCGAGCGTGCGGCGGAACGTGGCCGATATCACGCCCGTCAACCCGTAGCTGGCCGCGGTTCGCCTGATTAAACCCGGCAATCAATCTGAGCAGCGTGGATTTTCCGGAGCCCGACGGACCGAGCAGTGCAAAGAATTCTCCCGGCTCGATTGCCAACGTAATGTTCCGCAATACCTGATTTGATCCGTACGCAAGGCCGATGCCGATGCACTCGACTGCGACCGCTTTCATCGTGCGTTCTCCAGGCTGCGATTCGCGCGCTCAACCGCGACATGCGACAGATACGTGCCGACCGCAACCGTCACGACCAGTAAAACGCCGAGCGCGGCCCCGGCACCACGGCCCGAAACGGACTGCATGTACAGATAGATTCCGTAGCTCATCGGTGCCTGTGATTCCTTGACCACCAGCAGAATGGTTGCAGACAATTCGACGGCCGCGGTAATGAAGCTGGACACAAAACCAGCGAGAATGCCGCCTGCCATCAGCGGAATCAGCACGCGGCGGACCGAGCGCCACTTGCTCGCCCCCAGCATTTCTGCCGCTTCCTCCAAGCTGATGTTGATCTGTTGCAATGCCGCCATGCACGAACGCAGCGCGTACGGCAGGCGCCGCACTGAATACGCCAGCATGATTACGAGCCACGTCTGGGTAATCGGAACTCCGCCAACTTCAAAGCTCTGGAATGTCCGCAAATAACCGATCGCCAACACAATGCCAGGCACCGCGATAGCCGCGCTGGCCGTAAAGTCGAGCCACTGTCGCGCTGGAATGCGGGTGCGCAGAATCAGGTACGCAATCGAGACTCCAATTACAACATCGATCGTCGCTGCGAGGCCGCAGTACAGCAGCGTATTCGTGATCATCCCGGTACTGTCGGAGAACACCGTGGCGTAATTGGCGAGCGTGTAGTCATCGGGTAACACCGAGAAGCTCCACACGCGCGCAAACGACAGCAGAAGCAGGCCCAGGTGCGGGCTCAGTACGACGAGCAGCACCAGCACGATCCCAGCGTACGCAAGCCAGGCCTCGCCACGCGACAGCGTGCGCCGTTTGATGCCGGCGCCACCCTTTTGCAAGGTCGAGTAGTCCTTGCCTTTCATCACACGAATCGAAAGCCATAGCGCCAGAATCGAGAACGCGATCATGATGACGCTGATCACGTAGCCGAGCGGATCCTCCAGGCCGACTTGTGTAATGCGCAGGTAAGCCTGCGGCGCGAGCAGGTTTGTCTGTCCCAGCACCAGCGGTGTGCCGAGGTCGTCGAAGACCTTGATGAAGACCAGCGCTGCGCCGGCCAGATACCCGGGCAGTGCAAGCGGAAACACGACGCGCGAAAACAGCCGCCACCCTTTCGCGCCAAGATTCAAGGCGGCTTCCTCCATCGCCCCATCGATCGCACGCAGCGCAACGATCAGATTCATCAGGATGAATGGAAAGTAATGAAGAGTTTCGACGAAGATCACGCCGGTAAGTCCCTGCATGATCGGCAGTGAAATGCCGAACGTCTCGTCGAGCAACAGATTGACCGACCCGGAGCGTCCAAAGACCAGTTGCATCGCGACTGCCCCAACAAACGGCGGCATGATCAGCGGCAGCACGCCTAGCGTCTGAATCAACAATGCGCCGCGAAACTGGAAGCGCGCGGTGACGTACGCAAGCGGCACGGCGATCAGCGACGCAGCTACGACGCTTGTAATGGCAACGTAAAGCGAGTTCCCAAAGGACTCGCGCATCAGACCGGTCGAGAAAAACGTGCCGAAGTGGCCCAAAGTGAAAGAGCCGTCGCCATCGCGAAATGCAGTGATGAATACGGCGCCAACCGGAACCAGCAGCAAGGCCAAAAGAAAGGCAGAGATCGCAGCCAGCACCGCGTACGAGCGCCAAGATGCACCCACACGCGGTCGCACGTCCGGCGCGACCCCAGGCGGCAATGCGGCAGCCGGCGTCACTGCCATCGCGCGGTGCTACTTGATCATGGCGGCGGCTTGCTGTGCGAGCTCGGCGGCTTTCGTGTAGCTCTCGCGCGCCTTACGGTTCCAGCTCTCCTCGAGCCCGGTTACCTGCTTCGAAACTGAAACTTCCTTCTTGTTCGATGCAAAGACCTTCAGGAAGTCCTTTTGTCCTGCCAGCGAGGAGGAAACAACCGGCGCGAACGCAAGGGCGCGCGCCTGCTTGATCAACTCGGCTGCCTGAGGATTGCTCTTGCCGGCAAGCTTCGCTTCGGCGTCATGGATTGCTTTGGTTGCAGACTGCAGCTCTTTCATTCGAAAAGTGATCGTCTGATCAAACAGCGAATGAACGACCGAGTAACGATCCTCGGACAGGTCTGCATTGAAGTTGACCTTTGCACGCTTGACGATCGCCTGCGGGTCTGGGTAGCCAGCCGGAATCTTGTTGCCAAAACTTGAGTACGCGAGCACGGGCAAGCGCGAAATCTTCGGATCGAGCAACAGCTCCTGCCCCGCCTGACTCAAGGTGAACTGCACGAATTTTTTCGCTTCGGCAGTGTTCTTCCCGCCGGCGATCAGTGCAATGTTGGCCGGCACGATCGAGGTCAACGGGGGATAAACAAACTCGACCGGAAAACCTGAATATTTGCCTGCGAGTCCGAAGAAATCGATGACTGGCCCGGCGCCGAACTGACCGTTGTTTATACCGTCCGGCACTCCAAAACTGCGCTCGGTGATCTGCGAGCTGTTGCCGGCCATCTCGAGCACCTTGGCCCATCCGGCATCCCATCCTTCGCCCTGCAGGATCGTTTCAACCGTCAAATGCATCGTGCCGGAGCGCGATGGCGCAGTCATCGCAACATGCCCAAACCATTCGCGCTTTAGAAGGTCGTCCCAGTCTTTCGGTGCGGCAAGCTTGTTGGCTTTCAGGTAACGCGTGTTGTACATGATGCCGTAGCCGGCAAGCGCCTGACCCTTGTAGAAGCCTTGCGGGTCGTTGATCGGATAGCTGCCAATCTTCGCGGGTATTGCCTTGTTGTCGAGATCAGGCGCAGCGACCAGCAAGCTGTCACGCTTTAAAACCTCGAAGGCATCGGGTGCCGAGGCCCAAAACACGTCGGGCCGTTGACCCGATACGGTTTCGCGTACGAACGCAATGCCGGCGACCGTGCTCTTGTTAAGGATCTCGATCTTGATGTCGGGATTTGCCTTTTCAAACGCGCCTTTGTAGGCAGCGGTCAACTCCTTTGGAAACGACGTAATCACCGTGACCGTTCCAGCATCACTGGCCGTTGCGCTAAGCAAACCGACCACCATCGCGGCAATAGATTGTGCAAATGATCGAACCATTGACTTGTCTCCTGTCCTGCTGGTTTTCAGTGATTCTCGCAGAACGGGCAACCTCCCGCTGAGCGGAGCGCCGCGCAGCGGCATATTCGATAGAATCCGTCGACCCGCACAGGGGCACGAGGACCACATGGCAACGTCCGTTCGCCTGATCAAGAAGTATCCAAACCGTCGCTTGTACGACACGCAGACCAGCACATACATCACGCTGGCTGACGTCAAGCAACTGGTGCTCGAGCAGGAAAATTTTCAGGTGATCGACGCGAAGTCCACCAATGACCTGACTCGCCAGATCCTGCTGCAGATCATTCTGGAAGAAGAAGCGGGTGGGATGCCGATGTTTTCGGCGCCGATGCTGTCGCACATCATTCGCTTCTATGGCAACGCGATGCAGGCAATGATGGGCCCGTATCTCGAGAAGAACATTCAGGCGTTCATTGACATTCAGGGCAAGTTGCAGGAACAAAGCAAGGCGTTTTACGCGACCAACAAGATCGGCCCCGAGATGTGGACGCAGTTTGTCAACATGCAGGCGCCGATGGTGCAATCGATGATGTCGAGTTACATCGAGCAATCAAAGGATCTGTTCGTGCAGATGCAGGAAAACATGCAGAACCAGGCGCGCTCGATGTTCACAGGATTTCCTGGCTTTACCGGCGACAAGAAGTAACTGCAGAATTGATGACAGCGAGAACTGCGGCGCGCGTGCCGCTGGTCAAAGCAAAGCCCACCGCCCCTTCGGTGGGCTTTGTGTCTCTGGGCTGTCCGAAAGCACTAGTCGATTCGGAGCTGATCATCACGCAGCTTCGCGCTGAGGGATACGCGACCAGTGCGAGCTACGGCGGCGCCGATCTGGTCATCGTCAACACCTGCGGTTTCATCGATGCAGCAGTCAAGGAATCGCTCGATGCAATCGGCGAGGCGCTCGCCGAAAATGGCAAGGTGATCGTAACCGGCTGCCTCGGGGCGAAAAGCGAGGGCGGCCAAAATCTGATCAGCAAGGTCCATCCTAAAGTGCTCGCGGTCACCGGGCCGCATGCCGCCGGTGAAGTGCTCGACCATGTGCATCGACACCTGCCGCGGCCGCACGACCCCTACAGCGATCTGGTGCCACCCGCGGGCCTCAAGCTGACGCCGCGCCATTACGCGTACCTAAAGATTTCGGAAGGCTGCAACCATCGCTGCAGCTTCTGCATCATCCCCTCGATGCGAGGTGACCTGGCGTCGCGTCCGATTGGTGATGTGCTGCGCGAAGCAGAGAATCTGTTGAAGCAGGGTGTGCGTGAGTTGCTCGTGATTTCGCAGGACACCAGCGCCTATGGCGTTGACGTCCGCTATCAACTGGGCTTCGTTGGCGGACGCGCGGTGCGCACGCGCATGGCCGAACTGGTCACTGAACTTGCCCGGCTTGCCGAGGGGTACGGTGCGTGGGTTCGGTTGCACTATGTCTATCCGTATCCGCACGTCGACGCCATTGTTCCCCTGATGACGCAGGGGCGGCTGCTTCCTTACCTCGATGTGCCGTTTCAGCACGCGCATCCGCGCGTACTGAAGTCGATGAAGCGGCCTGCATCAGGCGAGAAGAACATCGAGCGAATCAGGGCATGGCGCGAAATTTGCCCGGACCTCACGATTCGTTCAACGTTCATTGCGGGCTTTCCAGGTGAGACCGACGAGGAGTTTGAATACCTGCTCGACTTTCTGCGCGAGGCCCAGCTCGATCGGGTCGGCTGCTTCGCCTATTCGCCGGTAGTCGGTGCGGCGGCTAACGCACTGCCCGGCCATGTTCCTGGCGATGTGCGCGAAGAGCGTCGTGGTCGATTGATGCAGCTGCAGGAGCAGATTTCCGCAGAGCGCTTACAACGCAAGGTGGGCACAGTGCAACGTGTGTTGATCGACGAGATCGGTCCGACGGCTGGAGTCGGGCGCACGTCGGCGGATGCGCCGGAGATCGATGGGCTTGTTGAGTTTCAGAAAGGGCGCCGCAAGCTGAATAGCGGCGACTTCGTCAATGTGCTGATCACGTCGGCTGCTGTGCACGATCTGCGTGGCACGCTGTGCGATTAGGCAGTAGCCGCGTAGGCTATTGAGGCAGGAGTCGAAATGAGAGAAGTTGTAGTCGTCAGCGGAGTTCGGACCGCAATCGGAACGTTCGGAGGAAGCCTGAAGGACATTCCTCCGACACGCCTCGGCGCAATCGTGGTCGCGGAGGCAATGAAGCGCGCCGGCATTGCCGGTGACGAAGTGGGGCATGTCGTTTTCGGTCACGTAATCAACACTGAGCCGCGTGACATGTACCTTGCGCGTGTTGCTGCAGTCAACGGCGGGGTCGCGCACGATGCGCCCTGTCTTACGCTGAATCGACTGTGCGGCAGCGGCCTGCAGGCGATCATTTCAGCCGCTCAGTCGATCATGCTCGGCGATGCGGACATCGCGATCGGTGGAGGCGCCGAAAACATGTCGCGTGGACCCTATCTACTGCCGTCCGGTCGGTGGGGACAGCGCATGGGCGATGTCAAAGCGACGGACATGATGACGGGTGCATTGCACGACCCTTTCGATGTGATTCACATGGGCGTGACCGCCGAGAACGTCGCAACGCGCTGGGGGATCTCGCGCGAAGATCAGGACGCGCTTGCCGTCGAAAGTCATCGGCGCGCGGCGCACGCGACCCAGGAAGGGCGTTTCAAGAGTCAGATCGTGCCGGTCGAGATCAAGAGCAAGAAAGGCCCGGCAGCGTTTGAGATCGACGAACATTTTCGCGAGGGGGTGTCGCTGCAGGACCTGGCCAAGTTAAAACCCGTATTCGCAAAAGACAATGGCACGGTCACGGCAGGCAACGCGTCGGGCATCAACGATGGCGCTGCCGCCGTGGTGTTGATGGAGCGTGGAGTGGCCGAGAAGCGAGGTATCAAACCCATCGCGAAGCTGTTGAGCTACGGCCATGCGGGCGTCGATCCGAAGTACATGGGAATCGGCCCTGTGCCTTCGACCAGACGGGCACTGGAGCGCGCGGGTCTGACGGTGGCCGATCTTGATGTGATTGAAGCGAACGAAGCATTCGCGGCGCAGGCTTGTGCGGTTGCGCGCGATCTGGCCTTTTTACCCGACAAAGTGAATCCGAACGGCAGTGGCATCTCGCTGGGCCATCCGGTGGGTGCCACCGGCGCAATCATTACCGTCAAGGCACTTTACGAGCTGGAGCGGATCGACGGGCGTTATGCGCTTGCCACGATGTGCATCGGCGGGGGGCAGGGCATTGCCGCTATTTTCGAGCGAATCTAGTCGCGCGCGCACACCGATGTTGTCGGCCGCAATCGACGTTGTGCGTTAACCGAACATGGGTCGTTCAACCTCCTTCGAGATTCGGCGTCGTCTTCTGCTGGCCGGTGCCGCGCTCGCCGGCCAGGCGGCGCTGGCAGCGCCCGCCACCGACGACGCAGCAACACCTGAAACTCGTCTGCGCGAACTGCTCAGCGAACGGCGCTCGTTGCGGCTTTTGCGAGGAACCGAGACGCTCAGTGCGACCTATTGGACGGCCGACAGCGGGTACAACCGCGATGAATATCTGAATATCTGCTGGCTGATGCGCGACGTGCAGGCCGACCGAGTGTTTCCGATGCATCACGGTTTGCTCGACGTGCTGTGTGGCCTGCAGGTGTGGCTAGGCCGTATCGGTAACGATGCACCGCTGCAGATTTACTCGGGCTATCGGAGTCCGAAGACAAACAATCGCACTGAAGGCGCAGCACTGAATTCGCGTCATCTGGTTGGCAGGGCGGTTGATATCGGCGTGACCGGAGTCTCCAACGTCAAGTTGGCCGGAATGGCGAGCTTGCTTGGGCGCGGCGGCACCGGGTTCTATCCAGGTCGCAATTTCGTCCATGTAGATACGGGCGATGAGCGAATCTGGATCGATCGCGCGCGGAAAAAGGCAAGCTAAAACGGCTGAAGGTGGCGAATCAGCAGTCCACGAACCAGTTGAGCACGCCGTCGAGCGGGCTGTGGTCCAGCGAAAATCTGGCGCGCTCCTTGACGACCGGCTTGGCGCGATAGGCCACCGAAATTCCGGCGAGCTCCATCATCTTGAGGTCGTTGGCCCCATCGCCGATCGCGATCGACTGAGAAGTTGCGCAACCGATCTCTGCGCACACGTCGCGCACGGCCTGTGCTTTACCCGCGGCATCGACGATGTCACCGCCGTGGGGTCCGGAAACTTTTCCGGTCAATCGACCGTCGATGATCGCGAGTTCGTTTGCACGCACGTAATCGATAGGCAGCGTGGCCTTGACGCGGTCGGTAAAGAACGTGAAGCCCCCGGTTGCGAGCAGCGTCTTCAACCCGGCGCGCCGACATTCCGCGACCAGTCTTTGCGCACCGTCATTCAGCGCAAGTTTTTCGTCGTATACGCGAGCAAGCACGCCCGCATCAATGCCCGCCAACATTTCAACGCGCCGACGCAGGCTTTCCGGATAGTCGAGCTCGCCGCGCATCGCGGCCTCGGTGATCGCAGCGACCTGGGCGCCTTGTCCCGCATATGCCGCAACTTCATCGAGCGTCTCGATATTGACCAGCGTCGAATCCATATCGAGCACCAGCAGGCGGAAGTCCTTCAGGCGCGAAGAAGGCTCGACGAACGCAATGTCGAGTTTCCAGTAGGCCGACAGCCCGCGGACGGCCCTTCGCGTTTCGTTGTCGTCGCGCACCGTTACGCAACGCGCTGCCTTTCCGAGCAGGGTGATGCGTTCGGGCATGCAGACGACCTTGAACGTGTCGAGCGCCGCCGGCGTCAGCGCTGGCCCCTGGACGATAAGGTCCTTCATGACTGGCCAATGGCTCTGAATACTTCACGCAGTCGCTGCAACCGGGCGTCTGTATTGACGGTCTTTTCTTCGATCCGAAGGCGCTCGGGCCCGGCAAGTCGCATCGTTTTCGATCCCTGCATCAGCCGGATCAACTTCGCGGTGTCAAACGGCGGGTCGGGTATGAACTGGATCACGATGACGTCAGACGAAGCGTCAATTTTTTTCACACCCAGCTTCTCGCCGACAAGGCGCAGGCGGTGCGTGTCGATCAAAGCCTTGGCGGCCTCGGGCAACTTGCCATAGCGATCGACCAGTTCCTCCTGTCGCCCGATCAGCTCGTCCTCACTGTCGGCCGATGCGAGCTTCTTGTACATCGATAGGCGCTGGTGCACATCGCCAACGTAATCGGACGGTAGCAGCGCGGGCACGTGCAGATTGATCTCGGTAACAACGCGCAGCGGTGCCAGCAGATCGGGTTCGCGCCCCGATCGCAACGCGCGCACTGCAGCGTTCAACATCTGCGTATACAGATCGAAGCCGACCTCCTGCATGTTGCCGCTTTGATTTTCTCCGAGCACTTCACCGGCGCCGCGAATCTCGAGGTCGTGCATCGCCAGGTAAAAGCCACTGCCAAGTTCCTCAAGATTCTGAATCGCCTCCAGCCGCTTCTCTGCGTTCTTGGTCAGCCCGCCAGCGTCGGGCACCATCAGGTACGCATACGCCTGGTGATGCGATCGCCCGACGCGTCCGCGCAATTGATGCAGCTGCGCAAGCCCGAATTTGTCGGCGCGATGAATGATGATCGTGTTCGCGGTAGGCACATCAATGCCTGTCTCGATGATCGTCGTGCACAGAAGCACGTTGAATCGCTGTTGGTAGAAATCGCGCATCACACGCTCGAGCTCGCGCTCGTGCATCTGGCCGTGCGCGATCTCGATTCGCGCCTCGGGCAGCAGCTCGGCAAGCCGCGCGCGCCGGTTGTCGATCGTCTCGACTTCGTTATGCAGGAAGTACACCTGCCCGCCGCGCTTGAGCTCGCGCAGCACGGCCTCGCGCATCAACGATGCGCTCTCCTTGCGCACGAATGTCTTGATGGCGAGCCGGCGCTGCGGTGCCGTGGCGATCACCGAGAACTCGCGGATACCTTCCAGCGACAAGGCCAGAGTGCGGGGAATCGGCGTCGCGGTCAGCGTCAGTACATCAACGTCGGCACGCAGCGCCTTCAGTCTTTCCTTCTGCCGCACGCCAAAGCGATGCTCCTCGTCGATGATGACGAGCCCGAGCCGCTCGAAGTTGATCGACTCGGTCAGCAACTTGTGAGTGCCGATCACGATGTCGATTGCGCCCGCGTTGATCCCCGCGACGGCTTCTGCAACTTCCTTGCTGGATCGAAACCGGGATAGTT